>NZ_DLNP01000018.1:0-226832 GCF_002478355.1 Brevundimonas sp. UBA7507
ACGACGACCAGCACGGCACCGCCATCATCTCGACCGCCGGCCTGATCAACGCCGCCCATATCGTCGGCAAGAAGCTGGAAGACCTCAAGGTCGTCCTGTCGGGCGCCGGGGCCGCGGGCCTGTCGTCCATCGCCCTGATGAAGGCCGCCGGCGTCAAGGCCGAGAACACCGTCATCTGCGATCGTCAGGGCGTCATCTACAAGGGCCGCGACAACGTCTCCCAATGGCAGGCGGCGCACGCCACCGACACGCCGCTGCGGACTTTGGCCGAGGCCATGGTCGGCGCCGACGTGGTGCTGGGCCTATCCGCCAAGGGCGCGATCTCCAAGGAGATGGTCGCCTCCATGGCGCCCAATCCGATCATCTTCGCCATGGCCAACCCGGACCCCGAGATCACGCCGGAAGACGTCAAGTCGGTGCGCTCGGACGCCATCATCGCCACCGGCCGCTCGGACTATGTGAACCAGGTCAACAACGTCCTGGCCTTCCCCTATCTGTTCCGCGGCGCGCTGGACGTGCGCGCGCGTCAGATCAACCACGAGATGAAGATCGCCTGCGCCCACGCCCTGGCGGCGCTGGCCCGCGAGGACGTGCCGGACGAGGTCGCCGCCGCCTATCGCGGCCGCAAGCTGAAGTTCGGCCCTGAATACATCATCCCCACCCCGTTCGACCCGCGCCTGATCTGGTACATCCCGCCCTTCATCGCCCAGACCGCGATGGACACCGGCGTGGCGCGCAAGCCGATCGAGGACATGGAGGCCTATCGCATCGCCCTGCGTCAGCGGGTCGATCCGTCCGCCGCCCTGATGCAGAAGATCCAGGCCAGCGTGCGCTCGGGTCCGAAGCAGCGCGTCGTCTTCGCCGAGGGCGAGGAGCAGGTCGTCATCCGCGCCGCATGGGCCTTCAAGCAGGCGGATCTGGGCACGCCGATCCTGGTCGGCCGGGAGGAGTTGATCCGCCACAACGCCGCCGAAGCCGGTCTGAACTTCGACGACCTGGGCATTCAGATCATGAACGCCCGCGTATCGGATCGAAACGCCGAGTACGTCGACTGGCTGTACGCCCGCCTGCAGCGTCGCGGCTATCTGCGCCGCGACGTCCAGCGCATGATCAACCAGGATCGCAACTACTTCGCCGCCGCCATGGTCGCGCGCGGCGAGGCGGACTGCATGGTCACCGGCGTGACCCGCAACTTCAACATGGCCCTAAAGGAGGTCCGCCGCGTCCTGGACGTCACGGACCGGATGATCGGCCTGTCGATCCTGCTGGCCAAGGGCCGCACCCTGTTCGTGGCCGACACCTCGATCCACGAACTGCCCAGCGCAGCCGAACTCGCCGAGATCGCGGTCAAGGCCGCCGCCACGGTCAAGAAGCTGGGCCGCAAGCCGCGCGTGGCCTTCCTCAGCTACTCGACTTTCGGCGACCCGCCCGGCGATCGCGGCGAGAAGGTGCGCGAGGCCATCCGCATCCTGGACTCGATGGACGTCGACTTCGAGTACGAAGGCGAGATGCCGCCGGCCCTGGCGCTGAATTCCGAGGCCCGCGCCAACTATCCCTTCATGCGCCTGACCGGCGACGCCAACGTCCTGGTCATGCCGGCCATCCATTCGGCGGCCATCTCGACCCGCCTGGTCCAGTCGCTGGGCGGCGCCACCGTGATCGGCCCCCTGTTGGTCGGCCTGGAGAAGTCGGTGCAGATCGTGCCCCTGGGCGCCTCGGTCGGCGAGATCATCACCGCCGCCACCTTCGCCGCCTACGCCGAGGGCGTGGAAGTCGAGGACTGATCCTCCGCTTGACCACGATGACTTCGAGAGGCGGCCTTCGGGCCGCCTCTTTGCGTTTCCGCCCCTAGGCGTCGAGGTTGAGGCGGCGGCGCTCCATCGTCTGGCGGCCCCATTCCATCGCACAGAAGACCACCGCCACCACGCCCAGCCAGGCGGCGATGACGAACATGGCGGCATACCCCTGACGTTCGATCAGTTCGCCCAGGGCCCCGCGCCCCAGGGTGCCGATCAGCAGGGCCAGGGAGGTGAAGACGGCGAACTGCACCGCCCCGAACATCTTGTTCGACAGGGCCGACAGATAGGCGACGAAGGCCGCGCCCGCGAAGCCGCCGGCGATGTTCTCGCCCGCGATGGCCAGCATCAGCCGCGCCAGGGGCTCGCCTACCCCGAAGGCGCCGAACAGCTTGTAGAGGCCGGTCGCGCTCATGAAGCCGCCGATCACCGGCGCCCCCAGAGCCAGGTCCATCATCAGCAGATTGGTCGCCGCCGACAGGGCTGCGCCCAGCAGAAGGCTGGCCATCCGACCGATGACCAGCAGCGCCCATCCGCCCAGGGCGATGCCGACGATGGTCATGACCACGCCGAAGGTCTTGGACGCCAGGGCGATCTCGGTCTTGGTGTGGCCCAGCGCCCCGCCCGTGTCCCCCATGTAGAAGGGGAAGGCGAACGGGCCCCAGACGCCGTCCGTGATGCGGTAGGTCAGGATCAGCCCCAGCACGATCACCGCGCCCCAGCCCAGGCGTCCCATCAGCTCGACCAGCGGCGCCAGGATGGCGTCATAAAGGGTGTTGGCGAGCGCCGGCCCCTGATCGGTCTCGGACGCCGCCCCCGCCTTGCCGCCGCGCCAGACGATGATCCCGGCCAGCACGGCGGGCAGGATCACCGCCATGCCGACGATCCACGGTCCCCAGACGGCGGTGAACTCTCCGGCGCTGGGCGCAGGCTTGACGGTCAGAGCCGTGACCATGAAGCGCACCAGCATGAAGGCCGCCCAGGCCCAGGCGGCCAGGGTGACGACCAGAGCGGTCATCCGCAGACGCGGCGAGCCGATGCGTTCGCGGGCGATGGCGGCGCGCGGCGCCGCCTTGGGCTCGGGTGCGATCAGCGTGCCCAGAACGCCCAGACCCATCAGTCCCGCGCCGATGACGAAGGTTGTCGACCAGCCCAGTTGATCGGCCAGAACCAGAGCGCCCGCCCCGCCGACCAGGGCCGCCGTGCGGAAGCCCAACTGATAGACGGTCGACAGCAGATCCACCGGGGTCCGCTCGTCCGCCGCCTCGATCCGCCAGGTGTCGATGACAATGTCCTGGGTCGCCGAGGCGAAGGCGCCCAGGGCGGCGGCGCCCGCCAGCACCACGATGGCCCCCGTGCCCGGATGCGACAGGGAAATGGTCAGAAGCGCGCCCGCCAGCACGATCTGGCACAGGATCAGCCACGACCGACGTCGCCCCATCCGGCCGATCACCGGCGGCGTCAGCCCGACCGCGGGCGACCACAGGAATTTGAAGGCCCCGAACAGCCCGACCCACGACAGGACGCCGATCGTCGCCACCGATACGCCCGCGTCGGACAGCCAGGCGTTCAGGGTGCCGAACAGCATGGCGAAGGGCAGACCGGCCGAGAAGCCGAGCAATAACATGGCCAGGGTGCGCCGCTCGCGGAACGCCGCCTTGAGCACGCCCAGCCCTTTGGGCGACGGCTGCAGCGCCGCGACCTCGGAAGCGGGCGTCTTGGAATCGGTCATGCGTGGCTCCGGCGGGGCGCCGCCGGGTGATGCGGACGACGGACTACTGGCAGATCAGGAAACGGCGACCTTGGCGCGGTTGGCGGCGTTCGTCCAGCGGGCCAGGACGACGCGCAGCGCGTCCGCCTCCAGCGGCTTGGCCAGATGATCGTCCATCCCCGCCTCGAGACAGGCGACGCGATCCTCGGCGAAGGCGTTGGCGGTCAGGGCGATGATCGGCGTCTGGTCCCCGCGCGCCCGCAACGCCCGCGCCGCGCTCGGTCCGTCCAGGCGCGGCATCCGCATGTCCATGAACACCAGATCGAAGCGCGCCGCCTTCAGGGCGTCCAGCGCCTCCTGGCCGTCGGCGGCGGTCTGGACCACGCAGCCCTCGCGCCGCAGCAGGGTCTTGGCCAAAAGAGCGCCGACCGGATTGTCCTCGACCAGCAGCACCCGCACGCCCTTGAAGGCCACATGGGCCACGCGATCGTCGTCGCCAGATCGGACCGGCGGCGTCGGCAGACCCCGGCGCGGCGCGGCGGCCGCCCTGACGCGCTCGGCCAGAGACTCGCGGCGCAAGGGCTTGATCAGATAGCCGCAGAAGCCCGCCGCCCGATAGCGGCTGATCAGGTCGCGTTCGGATGGGCGCAGCAGGATGATGGCCTGACCCTGGCCCGGTCGAACGGCCAAGGCTCCGCCTTCGGCGCCCGCATGGTCGATCAGGGTCACCCCGGCCTGGCGCGCCACCCGGCCGCCCGAGGCCTCGACCTGATCGGTCGCCGCCCGGCGCACGAAGGGGTTCGGCGAACGGACCGCCACAACCAGCCCCTCCAGCAGGCGCGTGCGCGCCTCGGCGTCGGCCGCGACGGGAAACTCGGCTTCAAAGCGAAACCGGGCGCCGGGACCGTCCGGCCGGTCCTCGACCACGGCGTCGCCGCCCATGGCGCGGGCCAGCCGCCGCACCACCGCCAGACCCAGGCCCGCCCCGTCGAACCGGGCGGCGTCCGAAACGTCGGCGTGGCCGAATTCTTCAAAGATGCGGCCGCGCGCCTCTTCGGGCACGCCGGGGCCGGTGTCGTCGACGATGAAGGCCAGGCGCGCAAATGATCCGGCCGGGCGTCCTGCACCGAGAGGAGCCGCTTCAACCGTCAGACGCACCCCGCCCCGATCGGTGAACTTCACGGCGTTTCCCGCCAGGTTGAACAGGATCTGCCGCAGGCGGCCCTCGTCGGCAACGACGTCCGGGGCGTCGGCGGCCACCGACCAGACGATCTCCAGCCCCTTGTCGTGCGCGCGCGGGCTCAGCAGTTCGGCCACGCCGCGCACCAAGCCCTCCAGCTCGACCGGCGCCGGATCGAATTCCAGCGCCTCAGCCTCCAGCCGGGCGTAGTCCAGCAGGTCGTTGACCAGGCCCAACAGATGCTCGGCCGACTTCTGCGCGGCCTCCGCATAGGCGCGCTGGGCGCCGTCCAGACGGGTGCGCGACAACAGGCCCAGCATGCCGATCACCCCGTTCAGGGGCGTGCGCATCTCATGGCTCATCAGCCGCAAAAACTGCTGCTCAGGCGAAACGCCGTCTCCAGGCGTCGGCGTCGCAGCCTGCCCCGCTTCGAGCGCGGCAGGGAAAAGGTCGCTCTGCGGCGACGGCTTGCGACGGGTCTGTCCCATAAGGCCACGCTAGGGCCGAGGGGTTAATTCCAGACGAACGGCGTTTGTCCCGCCCCGCTTTCCTGCACGGGAAACAACGCGCGGCGACTGGCCTGGCGGTCGAAGTCCTCATGGGCGCCGACCGTGCTGCGTCGATACATCAGCGCTTCGGCCACATGGCGGCGCAGCACGCCGTCCGCGCCGTCCAGATCGGCGATGGTGCGCGCCAGGCGCAGGGTGCGGGTCCAGCCGCGTGCGGTCAGCCCGCCGGCCTCCCCCGCCTTCATCAACAGGGCGCGTCCCGCCTGATCCGGAGCGGCGAACCGCTCCAGCGCCTCGCCCGAGGCCCGGGCGTTGAGGGCCTGCATTCCCGTCAGCCCCGTCTCGGCCATGCGGGCTTCCTGCATCTGCATGGCGGCGGCGACGCGGGCGGCGGCCTCGGCCGTGCCCTTCGTCGGCGCAGGCAGGATCATGTCGGCCGCCGTCACCGCCGGTGTCTCCACCGTCAAGTCGATGCGGTCGAACATCGGGCCGGAGATACGGTTCTGGTAATCCTTCTGACAGCGCGGAGCCTTGCCGCAGGCGCCGCGGCCCGGCCCGCCCAGACCGCAACGACAGGGGTTCATCGCCGCCACCAGTTGGAACCGCGCCGGATAGCGCACATGGGCGTTAGCCCGCGCCACCACGATCTCGCCCGTCTCCAGCGGCTGGCGTAGGCTGTCCAGCGCCTGGGGCGAGTATTCCGGCAGTTCATCCAAGAAGAGGACGCCGTTGTGCGCCAGAGAGGCCTCGCCCGGCTTGGCCTTTAGTCCGCCGCCCGTCAGGGCCGCCATCGACGCCGAATGATGGGGCGCTCTGAACGGCCGTTCGCGGGTCAGCCCCCCGCGCTCGATCAGTCCGGCCACCGACCAGACCATCGACGTCTCCAGCCGCTCCATCGGCGTCAACGGCGGCAGCAGGCCCGGCAGACGCGCCGCCATCATCGACTTGCCCGAGCCCGGCGGGCCGACGAACAGCAGGTTATTTGTTTAACAGCCCAGGTTTTTCAGCTAGGCCGTTTGCATGTTAGCTGTTGCTTACGCTCGCTGGAGTTCCTTGGAACAGGGAAAGGGTTCGACACTGGAGCGGCAACTCCAAGTGGTCGAAAGGTACTGCGCTCGACGTGGACTGGATATACTCGAACGCGTCACTGACGAAGGCTCCAGCGCCTATGCCGGCACCAACGTCCAGACCGGCAACCTCGGCAAGATCATAAGCCGGGTCGAAGCGGGGAAACTCCCCCGAGACATTACCATCGTCGTCGAGCAGCTCGACCGGATCAGTCGTCTTCCCCCGGCTCAGGTAGTCGCTTGGATTCAGCGGGTGACCTCTCTGGGCGTAACGATTGCGACCGCCAACGACGGCTACATCATCAACGCCGACAGTATCAGCACGAACCTGATGGGATTCATGGGTTTGGTGTTCAACGCGTTCCGCGCTCATGAAGAAAGCCGACACAAGAGTGAGCGTCTCGCGGCCAGCTGGAAGATTAAGCGGGATCGGTTGGGACAAGCCGACATCCAGCCCATCACCGGCGTCTGCCCCGCGTGGCTGCGGCTTGATCAGAATAGGCAGCGTTTCGAAGTCATCCCGGATCGAGCGGCCATTGTGCAGGAAATCTTTCGGCGCACAGCGGAGGGTGAAGGCAAACGATCAATCACGGCTGATCTCAATCGTCGCGGCGTTGAAACTTGGGGTCGGGGGAAGAGCAAAGCGGCGGCCTGGCATTCCAGCTACCTCCACAAAATCCTATCCAATCCGGCCGTCGTCGGCGAGTTCCAGCCCCACAGCAAGCCTCGCGGAGCGACCCGCCGAGCCCCGGTCGGCGAACCGATCTCGGGATACTTCCCCGCAGTGGTCTCCGAAAAGCTGTGGGCGATTGTACGAGGCAGTCGGAGGCCGGGCCGTGGCAACGACGGGCAGCGTGGACAGGTTCGAAACCTTCTGAGCGGTCTGTGCAGGTGCGGTGCTTGCGGCGGGCCGATGATTTATCAGCTGAAGAGCGTCGAAGGCGTCAGGATGCGCAATGGCGTCGCCACGCCTCAGCGACAGGCAAGTTATCTAAGCTGCGCCCTACGGGTCCGTGGCGGCAACTGTGACCACGTTGATCACTACCGATACGAGCCGATTGAGAGGGGCATTTTAGACGCCTTCCTTCGGTCGGCCCTTTCGGATCGCTTCTTCGAGAACTCGGACGGCACGGCGGCCCTTGTCGATGCTGAGTATCGAGCGCTGCGTGAACTCGATCGTTCGAGAGATCGGGCGAAGCGGATGCTCGACTTGTTCGAGGAAACTGGCGACCAAGAAGCTCGCCAGCGCTGGCTAAGCGCCAGGACGGAAATCAAGGCCGCCGAGGTGGCTACCGAAGATCTGAGGCGACGGCTTGAGGAGGCCCGGGGTGCAGTAAGTCCCGAAAAGCACATCGAACGGGTCGCCGCCGTCCAGCACTTGTTGGATGGGCCGCCATCAGACGAGCGGCGGGAGGCCCGATCAAGGACCGCCTACAGTCTCCGAGAACTAATCGATCATGTGGACTTCTCGGGCGACTTGTTCGTGGCGCTTCGCGGTGCGCCGACCGTCGTGGTGTTCAACAAGAAGGGGGAAGTTCTCGGCGACATCAATGTCCCCAATGTGGCTGCGGATCAGGCGCATCTTGCGGGCAAAAAGATCCTCGTTGGCGGCTGACCCTCCGAAGTCGAGCCGCTACAGCCTCAGTAAAAGTTTGATTGGGGAGAGGCGGCCGAAGTCCTACTGAATGTCGCTCGCCGCGACGCTGTCCACGATCAGACGACCCAAATCGCCTCAGTACAAGTCTGATTGGGGAGAGGAGGCAGAACTCCTACTGAGCCAAGCGGCGCTTGCCCGTCGATCAAGATAGATCGCCAGATGGACAGCCGACTAAGCGACGTTCTGAGAGTCCGCGATGGGTTGGAAGCGGACCTCACGGTGCCACTAAACTGCCGAGGCGCCAACCGAGTCCGCTGACGAACTTCCCGATCAATCCTCATCGTCGAGCCGCTCGAGGAAAGCGAAAAATGCTCCCTGCGCGGCACGGCAAGAGCGACCCACGATTGAGTCCAATGCCTCCGGGAAAGCCCTGAGATACGTTCGCCCAATGCGATCGGCGAGTTTTGACTCCTCGTCTGTGGAGACGAAGGGGCTAGCTTCAAGCCCATTGTAGAACGCCCGGATCATCCACGCCTGCGCAAGAGTAAGATCTGGCGCTCGCTCTTCAAACGCCGAGAAACTCTCATTCCACCGACTAGGCACTTCGCCGCCGAGGTCGTAAGCGGCGGCTCGAACGAGGAGATAGGATCCGTTAATGGTGGCGATCTCTTCGGCAGTGAATCCGTTAGGTTGCGGAGACGCGAGCTCCTTACGAGGAAGTGGCGCGGCTGGAGGCGTTTTCCTGAACAGTCCGAACATCCCGTCTCTCCCCTCGTCAATTCAGATACTGACAGGACAGAGGGCAACATCAAGGGCGATAGGTCAGACACCCTCGTGAGCAAGCTGGCAGGACGCCAATGTCCGCATGGGGTCGGGAGCGGAAGTTGGTCTCATGGCCGAACCCTGACCCAATCATCCTCAGTAAAAGTTCGATTGGGGAGAGGGAGCAATCATCCTCAGTAAAAGTTCGATTGGGGAGAGGGAGCAAACTTCCTACTGACGACCTCACTTAACGCTCAGGCGACGGACCGCTGCCCGTCGTCGCCTTCACTAAGCTCCACAATAAGCGTTGCTTTTTGCGGCTGTTTGGTCTATGATTTCGGTTCTCTCGTCACCCGAGTCTTTTGCCCGTGAGCAACGGCGCACCCGCCGCTGCCGTGACTGAGTTCGTCTTCCTCACAACCCGCCTTGCCTCTCGGGTCCGCCGCTGCGGACCGAAGCGCAATTGTGCGTGCTGAACACAAGGAGACCGCCGCAACCCATCAACATCTACGCAAGGAGCGCCTCATGAGCCGCGACCAATTCCTGACTGCCGCCCGCCCCGAAACCGAAGTCCGCATCTGCAACGCCGATGAAGGCTTCAGCAAAATCCCGATCGAGGTGAAGGCCGAGTACTTCTATCCCGTCCCGCCGAAGGCTCCCAAGGGCTCCAAGAAGAAGAACCGGCTGGACCCGAACGGACCGGACGAGAACGCCTGTCTCGTGATCGGTTTCGACACTGAGTACGTGCAGATCGGCGCTGACGTGTCACGGGAGGAGTTGAAGGCGGGCAAGGGTAAAAACCGTCCCGTCTCTTACCAGGTCTACTGCCGCTTGTTGGACGCCAAGAGCGAGCACAACGGCGCAGAATGGGGCGGTGTGTTCTATCCGCCCGAGGAAGACCACCGCTTCACCCTAGACGAAGTGATCAGCTTCGCGGTGTGCCGGGGTGTCGACCTCGGCCACGTAAAGGGGGCCCCTCGTCGCATCGAGCTGATTTCACACTTCAGCCGCGCCGACATGCCGATGCTGGAAAATCTCGAGCAAATGCAGCCGTTCCTCGACGCCGTTCGAGGCGTCTTCGTCACCATGAAGCCGCTGAAGCTCCGCTATTTGCTGAAGACCGGACCGCTCGATCTCAAGGTGTCGATCCGCGACACCTACCTTCTGACGGCCGAAGGCGCGAAGCGGCTGGAGGACCTCGGCGAAGTGGTTGGCGTCCCGAAGGTGAAGCTCGCCGACTCTCCCGACGAGGAGAAGGCGATCAAGTCCCGCATGGATCAGCTGTTGGAGAGTGATCCCGAGCTGTTCGAGCGCTACGCCTTAGCCGACGCCATCATCTGCGTCCGTTACCATGAGCGCATCCGCGAACTCTGCCGCAAGACGATCGGCTCCGCCAAGGTGCCGCTCACCCTAAGCGGCATCGGTGTCAAACGACTCCAGAAGATGTGGGATGAAAACCCCGCTATCGAGCCGTTGCAGGTGCTCGGGCTGGAGAAGTACGACGAGCCGGCGTTCGAGCGGGATACCGGCCGGATGTACCGCCTAAAGAAGGTCGTCGACCGCGAGCGCGTTCACCTGCGCCGAACGCTGGCGATCGAGGCCTATCACGGTGGACGAGGTGAGCAGTACTGGTTTGGTCCCGGCCCGGCAGTCTTCCAGCCGGCAACTTGGATTGAGCGATTCAGCGGGTCAGAAAGCATGCCGCTGGTTCCGCCGCTGGTCTGGAATGATTTCGACCTGTCCAGTGCCTATCCGACCGCCATGTCCCTGATCGGCTATCCCGATTGGGACAACATGAATCTCCACCCGACGCTGGAGGACTTCACGCCGACGACGCTCGGCGTGGCGTTGGTGGACTTCGAGTTCCCCGAAGCTGCTTCCTACCCTTGCCTGCCCGTTCGCACAGAGCGCGGGCTCGTCTTCCCACGCCGCGGTCGCAGCTACTGCTCGGCGCCAGAGATCGCCTTGGCGGTCGCACTGGGCGCGACGCTCACCGTCATCGATGGGGCGGTGGTTCCTATGCTGACGGACGCGATCCGTCCGTTCGGCCAGTTTGTTGGGAACGCCATCAGGGAGCGCAAAGGCCACAAGAAGGGGTCGCTGGAAAACCGTTTCTGGAAGGAGATGGTCAATGCGCTCTATGGAAAGTTGGCCCAAGGCCTCCGGACCAAGCGCGTCTTCAACGTCTCCGATCTGTCGTCGAAGGATCTGGAGCCGAGCCCCATCACGAACCCGTACTTCGCGGCCTTCGTGACCGGCTATGTCCGAGCCCTGCTGGCTGAGATCATGAATGCGCTGCCGAAGCACGTTCTGATCTTCAGTTGCACGACTGACGGTTTCCTCTCTACGGCGACACGGCAAGAGATCGACGCCGCTTGCGAGGGCGTCATAGCGTCGGCCTATCGCAAGGCGCGGCTCGAAATCGCGGGGTCTGACGAGATCGTGGAGTTGAAGCACCAGACGGGTCAGCTGCTCGGCTGGCGAACAAGAGGTCAGGCCACCGTTCAGCCGGGCACACCCGAAGCCAACGATCCCGGTCACGAGTACATCTTGGCCAAGGCGGGCATCCGCACGCCTGAAGGGTGCCGAACGCTGGCGGACGAAAACGCCTACATCGTCGACCTCTTTCTGACCCGCACCCCAACGACGGTGGTGGAGATAAAGTCCTTCACCGGCATCCGGGACATCATCCTCGACAAGAACGACCTGGTCCCGAAGACCATCAATCGACGCTTGGGCATGGAGTACGACTTCAAGCGCCGGCCGGCAGCTTTGGGCAGCGCCGTCGTTGGCAATCACCGGCACGTCACGTGGAGCACCGTCCCGTGGGAAAATGTGGAGCAGTTCAACGCCGTGCGGGATGAGTTGGACATTTACCGGACACCCAAGCGCCCCAAGGGCACCAAGGCGAGCCTCCCGACCGAAGACGAGCGGGGGTGCATAAGGACGCAGGACGACTTCATCAACTTCGCCACACGGATCGCGGTGAAAGCTGGCGATGGAGCCTCGGGCTACATTCAGGCGGAGAACCCGGACATCAAAATCCTGCGCCGGGTCCTTTGTGCCGCCCGCCACCACAAGCAGGCAGGCTTGGACAAGGAGACGGACGGCCTGACGGCCGCCGAGTTCGCCGAGAAACTCACCGCTGCGGGGATACCCTGCAAGCGCACCGACGTCGAGAATGGGAGCAAGCTCAAGGTGCGGAAGGCATTCACACCTAATGCGGTCACCGCGACCGATCCGGTGAGGGTAGCCCTCGGGAAGCTGCGGTCCGCGCTTCCTAGTCTGCGGCCGCAAGACATTCTGACCGATAGCGCGCTCGACCTACTGGCAAACCTTGGGTCTGTGGGTTGCGATGGTCGGGAGAGCCCGCTGCGGCTCTGGAAATACCCTCAGCCTCACTGAGACTGAACGCCCTTCCCGGCCCTAAGCCGGGAAGGGTGCCCGCCCCCCGCGACCATCAGTAAGAGTTCGATTGGGGAGATGAGGCAAACTTCCTACTGAGCCTCGGCGTCAGAGGTTGATGTCCATTACCGATTTGGCGGACATCACCTTCTGGCGGGTCGTGTAGCGAGGAGCCTGCATGACCCCGCTCGGGGCTGCGCCGTAGGGGACCGGATGCTCCAACGCGACCGGCGACCCTTTGAAGAAGAGCTTGTACTTGCCACTGTCCCCGTACGGCTCAATCCGGTCGATCTCAGCGATGTGAGTGATCTGAGAGATCGGACTAACCTGATAGGCGGCACACCATTTCAGCTTGTCCAGCTTCGACTGAGCGATACGGATTGCCCACCAAGCATGCTCACCCAGATAGGCTGTAGCGAAGCCCTCTGGTTGGGCCGGCACAACGATCGTGTCGATGTCTGAGGTACCCTTGGCGAGCAGGGTCGGAACTGGCGCTGGCTTGATAACCTTCTTCGGCTCAAATGCTCGCAATCCGACCAGCGGCAGGATGCTCAGCAGATCATCAAGAAAGGCAGTGGTGTCCGCCTTCTCGAACTCGTCGAGATTCGGTTCATTGGGTACGTTTCCGTTAGCCAGAACAACGCCGTCGTTGCCCTTGATCCGGTTGATCAAGGCCCATTCAAGCCAAGTCACGTGAGCGCGATTGAGACTGTTGCTGTTCGAAACAAATAGAATGACCCGGCTCCAGAAGTCCTTCTTGGCCTCGTGATTATCGACGCGCCAACGAAGGGCCTCGGTCTGGCCAATGTAGAGAACGGAGCGGTCTTGCCCGATCTCATCCGTCTCTTCGACAACGAGGATGTAGACGCCAGCCCGATCGAGCTCGGGCCGCCCCTTCACCTCTGACCAGCGATCGCGCGGGATGACGAGTCCTCGTCCGGTCCAACCCACCCGCTCGACGACCCTGAGACCTTCCGGGTCGCCTTCCGCAACGAAGATCCGGAGGGTGTAAGGTGATGGCATCGTGAGGACTCCGGTGATCAGGTAGTTGTAGCCGGCATATTTGACACGAGCGAACCGTCTTCCGCCTCGCCACGCAAGGTGCAAGCGCTCCCCCAGAAGCCTGCTCGCGACAGCCGTCGACCTTGATGGCGAGCGCCACGACGCCTAGCTTCTGCTTTCCGTGAGGAGACGCAGCGCGAGGTCTCGGTGCGCGTTCGCGGCGAGACAAGCCGCAGTGCGCGTCAGCCGCCGGGCTCGGTGAAAACTGTTCCGGGGAACATTGAGAACAGTTCGGGGACGCCGTAAGCGTCAGCCATGATCTTGACGGAACTCTCGATCAGGTCGGGGGCACCCTCTCCTAGCGGTCGGGGGTAGAGCCGGTTGATCAGCGAAATGGGAATGCGGACAGCGGCGTCATGGGTAAAGCCACGCAGCTTATCCTTGAAGCGTTTCAGGCGGAGGTCCGCCACGGCTTCGCGCGCGCCTTCCAGATATGCCACATAGATGATGCCGAAGCTCCCCGGGGGCACTTGCAGGGTCGCATCTCCGAATAGTCCGCTCGCGGCCCAAGAGCGCTTCAGGAGGGCTCGGTCCGCGTCGTTGTTCCAGAGCAGAGCAACTGGTTCGCGCGCCCTGTCGGACGCGAGTTCTGGGCGAGATATGGAACAACAAATGCCGTCCCAAACCGGTAAGTCGGTTGCCCAGCCGAATAATTCGGCCAGCATTGCAGGGCTGTAGAGCCGATGTGTCTCGCACATATCGACGAGCCCCGGCAACGGTCGTAACGCGACCGTGCCAAATGGCCAGGCCGTCGGTCGGCTCGGGTCCACGGCCATTCTCTGACCAACAAGCGCGGCCGTAACCTCGTTGATTGAGATTGCCTCAGATTCAGTGTTGAGATGCAGTTCGAAGGCACCAAAAACGCCGAGGCGCCTGCACTCCGACCGAAGCGCGACGAATAGCGCCTTCATGGTCTGCGCCTCAGTCAGTTCATATTGGAGGAATGGCGGCTGCCGCTTGCACTCGACCACCAAAGGAAAAGGGTCGTGGCAACGCAGGTCAGGGGATTTGCGGGCGTCCGCAGGCAGGAACTCGACGCTTCGTCCCATCTCGGCACAACGGACCCCCGTGACAATTTCGTAGGCAGTTGCGTCTACTTCCGACGATGGTCCTCGCCATAAGTGGGCCAGCCGACGCTGCCCATCCCCAGCAATGTGATCGAGCAGGTCTAGGCTGCTGCCCAGCTTGAACACAGTTGGAATCGCCATCGCGCCCGCGAAATGATCGTAGGCTGGGTTGTCGTCGCGGAAGTCGCGCGCAACCCTCAGCAGCTGGCGGAAGCGATGAGATGCCGGAAGTTCGCTCTCCGGCCGCATGCCTTTGACGAGGGTGAGCACACTGTCTGGCACCAGTAGATCACTGAGGTCCGTGGCCGACCCGACTTCGTCCGCCCAGCCAGCCGGGGCTCTGGCGAGTAGGCCCTCCAGAGCGTTGGGGAGGACCTTATCTAAGGTGGCGGTCGGTGCGATGTGGTCTTGGGTAAGTGAGGCGCGCATAGTTCGGTCGACCCGGTCCCCGCTCGGCCCTTTTGTCGCCGGCTTCGTTAGGCCGAGGGTCGCGCCCAGTGCATCGACTGCGGCTGTGAATTCATCATTGCGCCGTTGCGCCTCTGCCTCCAGTTCGTGAAGCGCTCTCTCGGTCTGGGGACTTGGAGTTTGAAAGTAGGCCCGCCGGGCTCCCTCTAAGAGCGGGAAAATGGCCGTTAGATTGATCCGGAGCCGCTCGATCTCTTCGAGGGACGGACCACCCTCGGGGGACGGGGACGGCGTCTGGGAATGGTTTTCGGTCATAACTTCGGGTCTACGTGATCAATTCCGTTGCGCCGTGGCGCTTGTGTCATCCCGCGTCGCAAGGGCCCCTCTCAACCGAGCGACGGAGGTCTCACGACAAAGAGTTCCATCTCAACGGCCACCTCAGTAAATCTCCGGTGGGGGGGAGAGGGAGCAAGTCTCCTAGCGAGGTGCCAAGACGGTCAGCGCGCGTAGGCCTTCGCCGTTGACGCGTGCCACTTGCCGCCCCGCGGAGACGCAATTCCCCTCCGATTTAGTTCCGCGGCGATTGCATAGGCGCTGGAGTGTCCCGCGGCCTTGATCGCCCGAACGACCTGCTCAATGTTCTGCCGCCGCAGGGACGCACGATCCCGTTTTGCCCGTCTCGCCAGTGTCAGATCACCGGCGAAGTCACCAAGGGCTAAGGCTCCGGTAGGATTCCCGAGCCGGCTAACCATGCGCCCACTCCGCGCTGAAACGTGCAACTCGCCTCGGCCGATCTTCTGCTTAATCGCCGCCAGCGCCTCTTTCGTGCGACGGGAGATCGCCTCACGCTCTGCCTGAGCGATGACGGCAAGAACGCCGATGGTTAGGTCGTTTGCATCCGGCACGTCGGTGGCCAGGAAGCGGACTCCACTGTCGCGGAGGGCCAGCAGGAACGCGGCGTTGCGAGACAGGCGATCCAGTTTGGCGATGACTAGGATTGAATTTGTCATGCCGGCGTGATGCAGAGCCTCGTTCAGGACCGGACGATCATTCCGCTTGCCGCTTTCAACCTCAGTGAACTCCGCCAACAGCGTCAGGCTACGGGCTCTCGCCAAATCCCTCACGGCCGCCTTCTGTGCCTCTAACCCGAGGCCGCTGCGCCCCTGCGCGGTTGTGCTGACGCGATAATAGGCGACTGCCTTCATCGACCCTCCGAGGCCTACCATTCCGGCAAACGAGCGATTGCCATAATGGTCCCCTCTCAACGAATGGAACTTCGATCTCAACAGGGAGGGTCGTTTCCAACGTGACGTGCGGGCAGGGCCATGGCTTCTGGCGCTACCGGGGGGCCAAGTTGTGCAAGGCAGGCGGGGGTGAGCCATTATAGCCCCCTTGCTTGGCGCCCATGCTGGGCGACCAGGCGATCGGCTTCGCCAAGTTTAAGCGCCATTCACGCAGGCATATGCAAGAACGCCTTGCTGAAGTCGTACGACTTGATGACCTTTCCAGAATTCAGCTTGGTCTTTGCGAATTTCTGTCGGGACTCCCAGACACGCTCCGCTTCGCTTAGATTACCCTCACACCATGCGAGCAGATTCGTAGAAACTGGGAATCTGTCGATTAGTTCATTAGTAACATGGAACCCATCACCGAAGCTTCGCCAGTATCTATAGAACAGGCTTGAAGAAAGCACTTGCAAGAGAATCAGGGAACTGTCGCGCTCGTTAGTCTTGATCGGAATTGTCCCTGAACCTGCCGATGGATAGTCGCGAATACCAATGAAATTCCGCGCGACCGCTCCAACGGAGAACGTTCCAGTCCCGATCCGTGACATAAACTCCCGAACCGTGCGCCCACTGGTCGCTTCTGCCAGGTAGCGGCTCAAACTCGAGTCCGTGGGCCGAGGAATCTGGCGCTCGATGTCGAATCGTGAGCAGTCGTGGAAGGCTGGCGTGCTTGAAAGGAATGCGCGCCGGTCGCCTGCTGACCATCGAAGCAGCGGCGATGACTCCACCACTCCCGTGCGCGGTCCACCAAGCTGCAAGATCGTGCACCGCTGGCTGTTAGCCTTATTGGTGTTTCGACTTTCAGGCTTTCCTGCCTTGAAGAGGCAATCGGGGATGTTGTCATAACTCGAAGCGCTGAGCGGGCGTCCACTGTCGCGGAGCAGCCTGCGCAGTCCGACGTAGTCGCGGCTAAAGCAAATAGAGATTGGGACAATCAGGCTAAGATTGCTCTGCGGGACACCTGAGAGCATCGCGGCCACGAAGTCGGCGTATATATTCTTCCATTCACTGCCTCGCGCATTTGCGACGAATGGTGGATTTCCGACAAAGGTCGCAGAAGGCCGTGCCTGCGCCGCGATCCATTTAAGGAAGTCTGCCTCCGCTAGGGCTACGTTTCGAAAGCGCACCTGAAACCGGGTTTCAAGGCGACGTAGTTCTGCTTCAAGAAAATCGAGCGCGGCTCGGTTGATATCAACGGCTGTGAACCGAACATCAGATGCTGCGCGCGGCCCGATCTGAAACTCGGCGAGGCTACGCAGCAAGCTGAAGAAGAATATCCCTGAGCCTACCGATGGTTCAACGAAATCGGCCTCTTGGATCAGGCGGAGCGCTGATGCGCCATCTTCGACCTCGTGGTGACGCCAGAACAGCTTCCAAAAGTGGGCCGCAACGTCCGCTGGAGTATAATAGGATCCGCTATCACGACGACCAGCGCCGTGGTTCGCGAGGCGCATCTCCGCCGATTCCAGTTCGGCCAGGAGCGCGTCTAGTTCATCCTTCCAAACTTGGACCTCACTGAAGCCAGCCGAATCGCTCGCACACTCCCCCATTCTTCGCCCCTTTGCGATTCGCCGAATTGGCGAAAGGCTAGGCGGTGTTCTCACATTGTTCAACGGCCGACCCCTTGAACTCGCGGTAAGATACGGCCGGGATCAACTCCGAGAGCACCACAGTTCGAAGCTGTTCGCTACCACTGGAGTAAGCCTCCAGGGCCTGTAGGAAGTGCAACTCGAATGCTTGGACGCTTTCCTGTCCGGCGGGAAATTGAACGCTGCCAACTCGACGAACCGGCGAGGCAGTGGTGCCCGGGAAGAGAAAGATATTAGCGGTCTTGGAGTAGCCACGATCATTGGCTGGCGCAGCCAAATGCTGTCGATACCAGACTTGTTTGGCGACATCGTTGACGCCCGGGACGCCCGATAGGGCTGGTGGCATGACCGGGCGATAGTACTTCGCATCCGCGATGAGGAGAGCGTTCCCGAGTGGCGTTACCACGTCGGGGCGGAACGTTAGCGCGTCCTGCTCCTCGTTCCCCTCGGATCGCCAGATGGGCTTTGGGAGGACACCGAGCCAAGCATCAACGTCATTCCCTGTGGCATGCGCACACGCCGCCTCCCAGACATTATGGAACGCGTTGGTCCCGAAAAGCGACAGCCCTCGGCGCCGCTCAGACTCCAGCGCCCGCACGGCGGCCAAGAGCGTTTTGAGCAAGGCCAATGACCTATCACTGTACACGGTTCGCATTTCTGCCGCGAGCATGCGTTCGCACTCGCCAGCGCTTGGAAGAAGATCAAACCGTTCAACCGGTTCGTGGTCTAGCACTAGCGGATCGCAGTCGAGGACCGCCGCGAACTCCGCTGAGAACGATTCGAGCAAGTGCAGATGGAGCATCGTGGCGAAGTTCGTCGCATCGTTCTCGGCTCGCCGGGTAATGCGTTGGGGGTAGATTGGGCGGCCACGCGAGAATATCGGGTGCCTACCAGCGATTGTCGCTGCCCAGTTAGTTCGACCTAAGCCGTTTTCCTCGTGTTCGACGACGGAGCGCCTGTATAAGCCGTGCGCCCAATAGTCCTGCATCAGCCAGTCGCACAATGCGATCGCGCTCAGGGAACCGACTTCTGGATCTGCATTCAGATAAGGTGCCGGCTCGTGATGCAGGGGCGCCCTGCGGGCGTATTTTTTTAGAGCCCGAATGATCTGGCGCTGAACCAGTCTAGGTGCCGCATCCACGCGCACCTTCGGGAGCAGAACCAGCGTCAGAGCATCCTTAACTGCGACGCCGACGAACTGAATTCGCGCCTGCCCGGCGGGGTCGGGCCGCAGCACTCCCGCACGCAGGAGCTGTTCGGTGAGACCTGGGCAGGCCTCGTCTAGGCTCTCCGGAAATCGGTCGCCTTCAAATAGGTGCGCCGTTGCCCTACTCGTCTCCACCAAGGTCCACCCCTGAGACGAAGATCGACTCTCCCGCTCGATACTGCGCAACCAGCGCGCCATAAGTCAGTGAAGATCCAGAGAACAACTTATTGGGCGCGGACCTCACCACATCATCCCTGAGGTATTGAAGAAGCTTGTTCTCGAATGCCGAGTCAGAAGAGAGTTCTTTTTTCGTCATGAAGAACGGACCGATTAGCCTATCTTCTGGAACACCTTCATTCTGCAAGTGCTTATTGATAGCCCGGCGCAGAATGTTCCACTTAACAGGCGCCTTACGGAAGCGAACCTTGATTTCCCAGTCCTCTACAACGGCCTCGCCCTCGTCAATGCCGACGTACTCTAGAGACCACCTACGCCGAAAGGCGGCATCCATTGGCAACACGCCTTGGTCTGCGCTGTTCATTGTAGCCCAGATGTAGAGGTTCTTGGGTATTCGAACCGACCCTGGTACGCCTTGGCTCTCTAAGTAATCTTGG
Source organism: Brevundimonas sp. UBA7507 (assembly GCF_002478355.1). Taxonomy (NCBI): domain Bacteria; kingdom Pseudomonadati; phylum Pseudomonadota; class Alphaproteobacteria; order Caulobacterales; family Caulobacteraceae; genus Brevundimonas; species Brevundimonas sp. UBA7507. The sequence goes on from NZ_DLNP01000018.1 coordinate 19,261, forward strand.
GCTGCAGGTGATAGTACGACTGAGAAGCGCCCGGCACCATCTTCAGTTCTGTCGAGAAGTTGGAATACCTCTCCGAACACCGCGCTGGCGTGCGCGCGATTGATCTCCTCAATCACTACCGCGAAGTTGTGCTCTGGATGCTTAAGTGCGCGTACAAGGACTCGGAGGAATGGCCCCGGCACAAACCGATAATCGATCAAAGGTTCGAGGCTGTCGACTGTTGTCGTACGATCAGGCCCAATAAAGTCCCTCGAACTACGGCGGTATACAGGCACCGGCCTGTACTCTCCCACAAACGCCCCGTTGGTCGTATCCGGGTAAAATGTTGTGCGCTCATAGAGGGCCGGAGTCGGAAAATACTTGGACAGATCATCGTCTAAACGATGACTCTTCCCAGTACCGGGGGCACCATAGATAATCCGATTATGAGGCAGGCTGTCGGGGACTTCAACGACGCTGTCGGGTAGGCGAAGCATCTCGGCAGATGAACTGTTCGCCACCTCAGCTGCCCGCCCCTCGTCTTCAGGCGCTGGCCGTATAAGGTCTTGGGTCACTGAGACGTGCTCGTGAAGAAATTTCATATTCTCCAGATAGTAAGCGAGCATGTCTGGCGTGAAGCAACACACTAGTCGTTCGTTTTGATCTACTCCTTGACTAAATCCATTCCGCTGAGCAGCGGACATCGCTGGAACACGGATGTAGCAGCTAGATGGATTCTTGTGGCCCTTGTACGCAGATGCATCCCAAGCGCCAAATAGCGTGACCTTATCTCGCCGATAGATGCCCATCACAGCACACCGCGGGTCACCAGCTTTGTCTAATTCAAAGTCGGATGCGTGCTCTTCGTAATCGCGCGAAAGCTGGATGCGTTTTTCTGCGTGAGATCGCTTGCCGTTGGACCACGCGAAGTTGCTAAAAATGTAAGTGATGATCCGGAAGGAGACGCCACCTTTGCTTATCACGAAGGCGCGCCGCCTAGAGGCTTTGTTGGCCTCCTTAAAATCTACATCCCATCCCCTCTCCCTCAGAGCGTCACGGATGATCAATTCTTGTTCTTCAAAAGGCACCTGAGGGGGATCGAAGTCGACTACGACTGAACCATCCTCCACGACTTGCTGGACTTTAGTCGGCACCCTTCGCCCCCCTCCGGTCACATGTGCTCCAGGAGATGACTAACCATCGCCTCTCCTAAGAGGCAAGGGACTGCATTTCCGATCTGCTTCTGAACGGAACGGCGGCTGCCAGCGAAGCGGTAACCGACGGGGAAGGTCTGGATCGCAGCGGCTTCGGGCGCTCGTAAGCGCCGGTTGTTCCAATGAAATGGTCCGACCCAAGGCCCCGGTTGGGCCGCTATCGTGATCGATGGATGGTCGGGGTGGAGTTTGTATAGGAAGTTCCAGAACCGTCCGCCCGCCCGGAATGTACGTCCCTCGTAGTTCGGCAACTTCGCCAAGGCCATGTAGTTCTCGCCGGGAGGCACATGACGTAGTTCCGCCTCGTAGGTGCCGCCAGAGACAACCTCTGAGGCCTCGGAGTACTGAGCCCCGGCGAACGGTTTGATGAAATTCCCGACCCCGACGTGCGGCGGAAGATTATCAGCTGGATTCGCGGAATGAGTAGGTCGGGGTTCAGGTATATTGTGTGTGCTCGCTCGGACCGCGAATATGAACACGCGTTTGCGCTTCTGGGGCACACCATAATCGGCGGCGTTCGCGAGATGCGTTGTGCAACGATACCCGAGCTTCTCCGCCTGCGCCAAGAACGCCGCTAACGCATGCTTGTTTGTCGGATGTCGTAAACTCTCGACATTCTCGAACAAGAACGCTTTCGGCCGCGCCTCATCAACCGCCCGGAGAAACTGCGAGAGCATGTTTCGCGGATCGCGCTCGATCAGACGGTTTTCGTTTTTGACCCAGTAGCCGTTCTTCGAAAACGGCTGACAAGGCGGCCCGCCGATTACGATGAGATCGCGCGCCGAGTCCCGATGCTCTGTGAAGTCGAGGTCACATATGTCTTCACATTCAATCCGCGTGTGGGGGTGTGCGTTAAGGCGAAGCGTTTGGGCTGCGTCCGGATCGAACTCCACCGCGCGTAAGATCCTAACGCCAGCGTTAACGGCACCGACATCTAAGCCGCCCGCGCCCGAAAACAGGCTGATACATTCAACCACTAACTATCACCCCGTGATTGGGAGACGCCCGAGGACTTCCCATGCAAATGGGCGCGTAGACCACGAGGGCGGCTTACCCACCCTGTCTGTCAAGCCGGCTCAGCGGATCAACGCCCCGCCGCGATCATACGGCGGAAGCGACCGCAAGCCCAGACCCAACTAGGCCATGCAGCAATCTACGACCGTTCGGCACGGCCGACTTCCCTCTGCGACGAGACACACCTCCATCTTCCGTGACTCTGCACCTAATCCGTTTCGAGCGAACGCGAGACCCAGGCAGCAGGAGCGTGCTGGGTTCGGTCTACAGACGCTCGGAGATCGCCCTCCAATGCCGTTCGGACTTTCCGATCGACGTTCCTCACTTCTTGCTCGGTCGGTGAGCGGTCACTCAACCGCTCGATGACTCTTCGCGCCAACTGGCGAGTGGTCTGAGGCTCTGTTGGAGAGAGGACTGCTCGAAGAGCTTGATGGATGGCTTCAGCATCGTACCGGCGAACCGGTTGGATTGGCTCAATATGATGGGCGTCCCAGAGCGGATCAAAGTTGGCTTGGATCAATGCACGAAGTGCGTTCAGCTTAGCTTCGGCCTCGCGCCTTCCGCTGTAACGCAGTTCGCCTAGTAGTCGAGCATAGCGCCGTTCAAGTTGCTCGAGGCCGGCTAAGGGATCCATGGTGTCCGTAGTCGATCTGCAGGAGCAAAACCCCGAAGGCTGTGTACGCAGCCAGTTCTGCCAACCACTAAGGTGGGTCGGTCCATACAACTGTCCAGACGCCGCACGTCAACCTCGCCGTTGTGTCGCAGCGCGATTGGCCGATGATCGGGGCGCCACCTCCTGAGCAGACACAGTTTTCCATCCCGCGTTGCTGAGGCCGCGCCTCGGGCAGGGGCTAACGCGCGAGCGGCCACGCGCCTTGTAGTGCGGGACGGCGCAAGGTCTTGAGCCCGAAGCCGCGTTGTCCCTCGGGAGGTTTTGCTGGACGCCCCCTTCATCAACAGCGGAGGTCGGCATGAGTGTTCTGGACAGATTTGAAGTGATTGACGGCGGCGAGCGGCAGGTGGGCTACGACCCGGTGCGGACCCGTCGGCGCAAACTGGCCGCGGCCTTGGTGGAGCAGATCGGGCTGATCGACGCTCTGGAGGCCGGCGAAACCTATCGGAAGGCGGTCGTGCGTCGCCGACAGGATCTGGAAACCGACGAGGTCGTGGAGACGACTGAGCAGCGCACGGTCCCAGCGTGGTGGCGTGTGGACGACACCGGTCAGGTCCACTTCGCCCTACGCTACGGCGCGTTGCGGCTGAAGGTGAAGGACGGCAAGGACACCTTCGTTCTGCCCTCGCTAGAGGCGCTGCGAGACCTGCTGCCCCCGCTGCGGCAGGAGGTGCTGATGGGGCAGCTGGACGGAGCGCTGGCGGACGCCGCCGCCAGCCTTCAGACCCGCTTCACGCCGAAGAAGCCCCCCGCGAGGAAGGCCTGACAGGGGGACTCAGTAAAACTTCCATTGGGGTAGAGAGGCGAACTTTCTACTGAGCGTCGGACGCGCAAGCGCCGGGTCGAACAGACCCGGCGCCTTTCCTTTGCAAGCGACGGGCCCATCCACCGTGGGACGACCTCCGCGCGGAAGTGCAGCGTGGGGAACTCCATCCAATTTCCCGGTACTGGAAGACCGCATAACGGGACGATTTCTCGGGTGTAGCAGAGCGGTCGGGATGGCTCGCCGACATCTCCCGATCGGCGGCTAGAAACGCGGGAGAATCGATTTTACGCCCTGTTGATAAGCTCGCTCTGCCCTGGCCGATTCAGCCGATCATCCGGCACCGTAGAACGGCGCTTGTTTGGCGCTGTAGAACTGGCTCATGTCAACGCCGACGCGGATGTCGAACCCGTCGGCGGAGGGCTGCGCGGTCCAGACGACGTTCCGGGTATTTCGAAACTCACCATTTAGCGTGAACAGCTCACTGCGGCAGACCATGCGTTTGGTCTGCCCATCGAAGGCGACCTGCACGCTTTCGCTCGTGCTCATGACCCTTGTCGGCATCGTGTCGCCGGGGATCACCCGGTTAAGCCTCTCGCTGATCATGGCGACGGCGGTCTGCTGAAGCCCGGCGTCGGCGCAGACCCACGGCCTCCCTTCCTGCAAGGCGGTCATCAGATCGGCTGTGGACTCCTCTTCGGTCACGTCGCCTCCGCCGCCTTTCATGGCGTCGCCTTGCGGGCCGCAGGCCGCGAGCAGGAGGCCACATCCGATGAGGGTGAGGCTGAAGGTGAGCTGGCGGTCAGCGGTCTTTGGGCTGGTCATGGTCTTCTCCATCGTCAGCGTCTTCATCCGGTTTGCGGCGGTTGGCGGCCCGATTGAGGTGTGCGATCTCATCGGCGGTGTAGCCGTCCGGTCTTCGAGCACTGCGGAAGTGGATGGTGGCGAACAGCGCCGGCAGCGGCCGATCTTTGTCTGCGCTCATAACGCCACCTCAATCAGCCTGAGGGAAAGGCCAGTAAGGCCGAGAATAGGGATCAGGACCACGGCACATCCGATCGCCGCGCCCGCTTTTCGCTGACGCCCCGGACGGCTGAACGGCACTTCGGTCCCCTTGGCGAACTTGCGCTTGGCTGCCGTCAGGCCGCTCGCCCGAGACAAAGAGAAGCTGAAGCCCGGCCGCATGCGCCGCTTCAAATCCGACGCCCTTCCGCCTTGGCTTTGGTGACGCCGTAGATGACCCAGAGGATGGCGACGACGAGCGGTTGGATGATCGTCATGGCGAGGCCGGTGAGGAGATTGGTCTTGGTGATGTTGACGATCAGCACGACCAGCCAGCAGCCGGCAAAGACGACCAGCCCCATCATGATCCCGCCGAAGCTGGCGACGAACAGACCCGCCACAGCCCCCATGAAGTGGAGCAGGTTCCACCAGTTCATGATCAGCGGCCAGCCGTACTTGTGGGTGGTGTGATCGGCGAGCGCCTTGGTCGCCAACAATGCCGCCACCACCGCCAGGATCATCCCGAGGAACAGCCCTCCGCCCGTCAGGGCGACGAGCGGGTTGCCTTGGGTTTTCCGTCGGACATCCCCGATCGTTTTGGCAGCTTGCGGTTCTGGAGACGCCGCCGGACGAGGTGCTCTTTCGACCGGCGTTGCGGTCGGAATGGGCGCTGCGTCGGTCGCCTGCGCTTCGACGGGCTCCGGCTCATCAGCCGCAGAACTGTCTCCGCTGAACGAGTCCAGCACGGCGATGCGGTCGGCGTAGCTTTCCTCGATGCAAAACGGATCTTCGCCGCACAGCTGGAAGTCCTTGACCCATTCGCGCTGACTTTGCCGCAGGGCTCGATCATCAGCGGCGTTGGCCAGAGCGGACTTGTAGGCGGCGTCCAGCTCTCGATCGATCGCGGCTAGCCCGGGATTGGCGCACACAGTGCGTTCGGTCGGCGTCGTCGCCTTGGAGCAGTCGAAGCTAGCCTGCCCTTCGGCACCCCCGGCGATCGCCAACGTGAAGAGGGCCGCAAGAGCGGCCAAGGAGCGGATCGCCATCTGATTTTCCCCCGAACGGTTTTGACCCGCCGCCGTCCGCCAAATCGGCAACGCGGACAACGAGGCCTCCGTATTCACTAAACTGACTAAACTTGGCGTCCGGAGACCGTCAACGGTGCCGCATGGACGTGCGGGCCGTCATTGGGGCGAACGTGAAGCGGCTTCGGCTGGCCTTAGGGCTGACGCAGGAGCAGCTGGCGGACCGCTGCGACTTTGATCAGCGCTACATCAGCCAACTGGAGCGGGGGCAGCGGAATCCGACCGTGCTGTCGTGCACGAGATCGCTCAAGCGCTCGGGACCACCGCCGTTGTCCTTCTGACGCCGTTCGAGGACGCCGCCGCCGAAGGCTGACGACCCAGCCTCTTGGAGGCTGCCGATGTCCGACCCCACTGCCGCTGACTTCTTCAAGGCCGCCTTCGGCGAACGAGTGTTCGTCTGGCGACTGTCGTTGGGGATGAGCCGGACAGCGCTGGCTGAGAAGGCAGGCGTGTCGGCGGATTACGTTTATCGGATCGAGCAGGGCTGGGCGAACCCCAGGATCACTACGGTGCGAACTATCGCGATAGCTTTGGATACGACGGCGTCTGAACTGCTCGATCTGGACGGTGAGGTGTTCGGAATCGCTGCCAAGGGGCTCTCGACATCCTAGGCGAGTCCGATTCGGGCTGCATAAAAAATAACCTCAGGAGATTGTGCCCCCCGGCGGCGGCGATCTCCAGCGCCCGCTTGGCCCCCTCCTGTCCCTTGACCTCGCGCAGGTCGGGAACGGCGCGCCCTTCCAGCACCGGCCCCGGCTGGGGCGGGCGCAGCACCTGGGTTCCGCGAAAATGATTGATCAGCCCGATCAGGGAGCGCGGCGCCAGCAACCGCGCCTCGCCCGCCCAGGCCGCCTCCGGCCCGTTGGCCTCGGGGCAGATCAGGCCCAACCCCATGGCGTTCACCGCCATGGCGGCGGGAAGGGTTCCGCCCACCGCCGCGATCTGACCGTCCAGACCAAGTTCGCCCACCGCAGCCCAACCGTCCAGGGCGTCTGGTCCGATCACCCCCATGGAGGCCAGGAGGGCCAGGGCGATGGGCAGGTCGAAATGGCTGCCTTCCTTGGGCAGGTCGGCGGGGGCCAGATTGGCGATCACCTTCTTCGCCGGCAGCGCCAGACCAATGCCCGCAAAAGCGCCGCGCACTCGTTCGCGGCTCTCGGCCACCGCCTTGTCCGGCAGGCCGACGATGGCGAAGGCCCCGGCGGGCGAGCCGACCTGCTGCACCTCCACGTCGACCCGGCGCGCATCGACGCCGTCGAAAGCCACCGTCACCACCCGCGCGACCATGCCGTTCCCCCTGCAATCGAGAGAACAAATCACGAACTGATCAACACTGCAAGAGCGTTGTTCGTTCAGTTCGTCGGCAGGTCGGCCTCTGGCGCGATGGTGTGGACCACCTGCCCCTCAGCGTTCAGGAACTGGATGGCGCCGAAGCCCTCCTCGGTCACGGTCAGGCGCAGGCGCGGCTTGTCGTTCCTGTCCGACAGGGCGACGGCGGGCGTCCCGTCGGCGGCCAGCGACAGGCGCATCCGCGTCGGCGTCTGCACGCCGGGAACCAGAGCCCCGCCCAAACCCTGCTCACGCACCAGCGGCGGCGCCTGGTTGAAAACGAAGCTGACCGAGCCGTCGGGCGACACGCGCCAGCCGACCGCGTCCATCGCCGGGTGATCCAGCGCCAGCACGGCCATGCCGCCCTCGACGTCGGCCGTGCCGAAGCCGCCGCGCTCGCTGCCCTTGTCGTCGTAGAGGATCAGTCCGGCGACGTTGAAGGCGCGCTTATATTGAACGCCGTCGATGATCGGGGGCGGGGTCGCGCCCGACAGGGTCATGCGGATGGTCCCGTCGGCGTCGACAATATCGATGCGCCGGGCGCTGATACGGTCATGGTCCGGCGTCTCGATCCGGGTCTGCGGCGTGCGGGTCTCGATAATCCGCTCCAGCACCTCCAGCGGCGGGCGTTTCGGCGCGGCGTCTGGCGAGGCTTCCTGGGCCGCCGCCGGGCAGGGGATCGCCAGCGCCAGGGCGGCTGACGCCCCGGCAATGTTCAGTACGCTCATAAAGTCCCCTCCCATGCAGCGCGGGGTCAGGCGGCCGCGCGTTTCCTTTGCTCGATAACCTCCCACATGCGCTCGGTCGCATCGACGCCGGCGAAGTTCAGCAACTGCTGGGCGCCGGTGGGGGAGGTCACGTTGATTTCGGTCAGATAGTCGCCGATCACGTCGATGCCGACAAAGATCAGGCCGCGCTCCTTCAGATAGGGGCCGATGGCGGCGCAGATCTCCAGGTCGCGCGGCGTCAGCTCGACCGGCGCCGCCGTGCCGCCGACGCGCAGGTTGGAGCGCACCTGATCCTTGGCCGGAATGCGGTTGATGGCGCCGACCGGCTCGCCGTCAATCAGGATGATGCGCTTGTCGCCCGCCGAGACGGCCGGGATGAATTTCTGGATCACCAGCGGATCGCGCGACCCGGCAGCGTGGATCTCGATCAGGGCCTCAAGGTTCGGATCATCCGCTTTCAGCCGCACCACGCCCGAGCCCGCCGCGCCGTGCAGGGGTTTGAGCACCACATCGCCGTGACGGCGGTGGAAGTCGACCAGGGCCTCGGGGTCGGACGACACCAGGGTCGGCGGCTGCAGGCCGGGGAAGAGGGTGGCGATCAGCTTCTCGGGCGCCGAGCGCACCTCGGCCGGATCATTGACCACCAGGGTCTTGGGATGCACCCGCTCCAGCAGATAGGTGGCGGTGACATAGGCCATGTCGAACGGCGGATCCTGACGCATCAGGATGACGTCGACGTCTTCGGCCAGATCCAGCCGCTGTACGGGGCCGAAGTCGGCGTGGTTTCCCTGCTCGCGCCGCACCGTCACCGGACGGGCGCGGCAGAACAGGCGACCGTCCTCCAGCGCCAGGGTGCGGAAGTCATAGACCCACAGCTTGTGGCCCCGCGCCTGCCCGGTCAGGGCCATCAGGAAGGTGGTGTCCGACTCGACGTTGACCGCCTCGAGCGGGTCCATCTGGATGGCGACCTTGAGCATGGGAGTCCTTCTTGGTGGGCGCTATCGCTCGCGCCGCGGGCGCTTGCTGCTTGAGCGCCCGAACGAGGGCGCCGCTGAGCGTTACTTGAGGCCCCGCAGCGCCCGCCGCAAGGCCGCGCTTCAGTTCAACCGCATCCGCACCCGGTCCAGCCGCGCGTCGCAGGCGGCGATCGGCTCGCCCAGGGTGCGGGCGCGCGACAGGGCCTGCATGGCCCCGGTCAGGGCGCCCTGCTTCTCTCGCGCGGCGGCCACGTCCAGCCACGGGCGGTGATCCTCGGGGTCCAGCAGGGCGCGACGCAGGGCCGAGCGTTCGGCGCCTTCATAGTCGCGAGCCTGAAGGGCGCGGGTGAACAGGATGTTCTGCAGACGGATCAAGGCCTGACGCTCGCTGACCGGCGCCATCAGCAGGTCCAGACGGTCGGCCACATGCGGGGTCAGCCCCGCCAGCAGGGCGCGGCGCGTCAGCTCCGACGGCAGGACCAGCCGCCCCTGGCTGAACGGGTCCAGCGCCACCGGCCCCTCGGGCGTCTCGACCCGCAGCAGGACGTGGCCGGGAAAATCGACCGGCGCCGCCGTCAGCCCGGCCCGCCGCGCGGCGTCCAGATAGAAGATGACCAGCACCGCCGACAGCCCGCGCCGACGCTCGGCCACGTCAATCACGTCGGTGTTGGCCGGATGGTCGTAGTTCAGCAGGTCGCCGTTCAGACGCAGGTCGCCCGCCAGGGCCTCGGTCAGGGCGTCGTCGGGGCTTTCGTTGGCGGCCCGCTCCTTCAGCCGCTGGGCCGCATGGTCGGCCAGAATCCGCACGCCGTCGGCGTCGCGGAACGGATAGTCGTGGATGGCGCAGGCGATGGCGCAATCCAGCAGGGGGAAGGCCTCGTCAGCCCCCTGTCCCGCCTGGGCCAGCACCGCCTCTGCTTCCTCGCGCGTCAACGCCGGTCCGCTCCCGTGGAGATCACGCCGCGAAGATGACGCGGAAAGCGTCCGGGAGCCAGCGCCACCATGTCGATTCTCAACTCCAGCCCCGGCAAGGCCGGTCGCCCGCGCGCCGCCGCCTCGGCCGCGCGGATCAGGCGCTGGTGCTGGTCCGGTCCCAGGGCCAGGGTCGCGGCCTCCAGCGTCGCGCGGCGCTTGACCTCGACGGCGGCCAGGACTCGCCCGCGCCGGGCCAAGATGTCGATCTCTCCGCCCCGGCCCTTCAGACGGAAGGCCAGAACCTGATAGCCCTTGAGCATCAGCCACAGGGCGGCGATCCACTCGGCGTCATGGCCCTGACGATGCGACCGTCCGCCCAACGCCTGGCGCCAGCCCGCCTTGGGCGTCTTCGGTGGCGGATGCGGGTGCGGCGCGAGGCTCACCGCCCCTTCAACTCCAGCGCGCGCTTGTAGAGCGGCTTGCGCGGCAAGTTGAGCGCCTTGGACACCTCGGCCGCCGCCTCGCCGGGCGGCAGGCGGGTCAGGGCCTCGGCCAGGGCGGCGTCGGCGTCGGCGGCGCTGGCCGTCTCGGCTTCCCCGGGGCCGACCACCACCACGATCTCCCCCTTGGGCGCGTCCAGGCGCGGGTCGACGGCGAGTTCGGCCAGATCGCCGCGCACGCATTCCTCATAGAGCTTGGTCAGTTCGCGGGCGACGGCGGCCGGGCGGGCGCCCAGCACCTCGGCCATGTCCGCCAAGCTGTCACGCAGGCGCGGCCCGCTCTCGAAGAAGACCAGGGTCTGCCGCCCCGGCCGCAGCTCTTCCAGCGCCGTGCGGCGCGCCGCCGACTTGGGCGGCAAGAATCCGGCGAACAGCACCCGGTCGGCGGGCAAGCCGGCGATGCACAGGGCGGCCAGCAGACTGGACGGACCGGGCACGGGATGAACCGGCAACCCCTCGGCCACGGCCGCCCGCGCCACCACATAGCCGGGATCGGACACCAGGGGCGTGCCCGCGTCGGACACCAGGGCCACCACCTCGCCCGCCTTCAGCCGTTCGACGGCGATCTCCGCGGCGCGGTTCGAGGCGTGGTCGTCGCACCGCTCCAGCTTCGCCTTCAGACCATAGGCGGTCAGCAGCTTGGCCGTGACCCGCGTGTCCTCCGCCAGCACCAGGTCGGCGGCCGCCAGCACGTCCAGCGCCCTCAGCGTCATGTCGCGCAGATTGCCGATCGGCGTCGCCACCAGATAGAGGCCCGGCGAAACGGGGCGCGCGGGCGGGGCGGTCGGCGGAAACAGGGAGGCGTCGGACATCGGCCGGACCCTGCCAGTCCGGCGCGCCGCGGTCTAGGTCAACAGGGCCTTGAGCACCGCGTCCAGCAAGGGCCGCCCGCTTGCCGTGGCGGCAATACGACCGTCCTTCAGGCTCACGAAGCCGTCGGCCAGCAGATCGGCCAACCGACCCTCGTCCGCCGACAGGCCCAGCCGCTGCAGCAGGGCCAAGGGCACGCCCTCGACCGTGCGCAGGCCCAGCAGCACGCGTTCCTCGGCGGCGTCCTGCGGCTCCAGAACCTCGCGCTCGGCCCAGGGCGAGCCGGCGGCGACGCCCGCGACATAGTCGCCGATGCGACGCTCGGCCACGGTGGCGACGCGCCCCTCGGCCAGGGTCATCCGCCCGTGCGCTCCCGGCCCCAGGCCCAGATAGTCCCCGCCGCGCCAGACGTGCAGGTTGTGGCTGGAGCGGGCGGCCACGTCGCGCGCGTGGTTGGACACCTCATAGGCCTCGAACCCCGCCGCCTCGAGCGTCTCCTGCGTGGCTTCATAAAGAGCGGCGGCCAGATCCTCGTCCGGCGACGACCAGGCGCCGCGCGCCACGGCCCGGCCGAAGGCCGTCGCCCCCTCGATGGTCAGTTGGTAAGGCGAGACGTGCTCGAACCCCAGATCGAGCGCCGTGGTCAGCTCGGCGGTCCAGTCGCCGACGCCCTGGCCCGGCCGGGCGTAGATCAGGTCGATCGACAGGCGCGGAAAGGCGCGGCCCGCCAGGGCGATGGCGCGGCGCGCCTCGGCGGCCGAATGGTCGCGGCCCAGGAACTTCAGCGCCGCATCGTCGAACGACTGCACCCCCATCGACAGGCGATTGATCCCAGCCTGCGCCAGGGCGGCGTAGCGTCCGGCCTCGGCGTCGGTTGGGTTGGCCTCCAGGCTGATCTCGATGTCGCCCGCCGAGGGAAACAGGGCGTGCGCCCGCTCGACCACCGCCGCCACGGCGTCCGGCGGCATCAAGGACGGCGTGCCCCCGCCGAAAAAGATCGAGGCCAGGGCGCGCGGGCCGACCAAGGCGACCTGCGCCTCCAGGTCGTTCAGGATGGCCTGCGTCAGCTCCGCCTGCTCCTGCGTCCGCCCCCGGTCGCGCACCACGTTGAAGTCGCAATAGGGACAGATGCGCGCGCAGTAGGGCCAGTGGACGTAGAGGGCGATGGAGTCTTTTTCGTCCCTATCGCCGCCCTCGCGGAGGGCGGCGGCTTGAGGGACAGATGGATGCTCGCCCCTATCGCCGCCTTGGCGCAGGGCCACGGCTCGTGCGGCGGGCGTCTCAGTCAATCAGCGCCGCCTTGAGGCGGGCGAAGGCGCGCGCACGGTGGCTGAGGGCGTCCTTCTCGACCGGGTCCATCTCGCCGAACGTCAGTTCCGAGCCCTCCGGCCGGAAGATCGGATCATAGCCGAAGCCCTGGTCGCCGCGCGACGGAAAGACCAGTTCGCCGTCGATCCGCCCCTCGACCACCACGCAGGGGCCGTCGGGCCAGGCCACGGCCAAGGCCGAGGTGAACCAGGCGCGGCGATCGGTCGAGGCGATCTCCTCCAGCCGCTGCTCGACCTTCTTCATGGCCAGGGCGAAATCCTTGGTCGGACCGGCCCAGCGCGCGGAATAGACGCCCGGCGCCCCGTCCAGGGCGGCGACCGACAGGCCGGAATCGTCAGCCAGGGCGACCTCGCCCGAGGCCTGGGCCGCGTGACGCGCCTTCAGCATGGCGTTGCCGACGAAGGTGCTCTCCGTCTCGTCCGGCTCGGGCAGATCCAGCTCTCCGGCGGTGACGATCGTGTAATGTCCGTCGAGCAGCGCTTCGATCTCGCGCGCCTTGCCCGGATTGTGGGTGGCGGCGACGAGCCGCATCCCCTTGATCAGCTTGAGATTCATGGCGTGACCTTAGTCCCGTCCGGTCCATTGCGAAATGGTAACATCGTTAAACGATATGTAAGTTGGCTTTCGTCGGCGCACGACCTATCTTCATTTTCAAGGACGGACGGCCGCACCGTTCAAACGAGAGAAACATCTCGCAACAATGATCCAGCGGCACAACAGATACGCACAAAAAATGTGCATTGATGGAGAGACCGATATGCAAGCCATGCACAAGACCAATCTGATGGACCGTCTGGCTCACAGCCTGGGCAACGCCTTCCTGCTGGCCGCCTTGCCCGTCGCGGCGATCGCCCTGATCGTTCAGAGCTTCTGATCCTGCAGAGTTCGAGGGGGACTTTGACGATCGCCATGAACGCCGTGAAGAATAGAGCCGTGCGCGGGTCGGCCGGACCCGCCGCGGCGACGGCGCCCCTGTCCCCGGCCTGAGACGCCCGATGACGCGCTTGCGGAAACCGAACCGGCTCGCCACCGCCGCCCAGACCCCGCTTCGCGCCGCCCAACTGCGGACGCCGAACCTGAGGACCATCGGTCCCGGCTCCGTCGCCAGCCTGCTGAAGATCGCGCTGGACGTGGCCTATGTGGTGATGATCCTCGTCACCGGCCTGCTGCTGCTTCTGTGGGTCGCCTCCATCTTCATACCCATCGACAATCTGAACGTGACCGTCTCGGACGGCGCGGACGGCCGCGAGATGCCGCTGACGCGTCCGCTGCTGCTGTTCGCCCTGGGCGCCCTGAGCGCCTATTTCGGCGGCTTCCTCATCATCCTTCGCCATCTGCGGAAGATCTTCCGCACCCTGACCCTGGGCGACCCGTTCCAGCCGGACAATGTGCGCCGCCTGCGCCATGTCGGCCTGATCCTGGCCGTCGTCACCGGCGGGGTGTGGATCGTGCAGGGGCTGGTGGCGTCGCGCCTCGCCCCCGGCGTCATGGAGCCTCAAGGCGTCAGCGACCTGCTCACGCCCGTCTTTTCCGTCCTGGTCGTCTTCGTCCTAGCCGAGGTGTTCCGCGAAGGCGCCCGTCTTCGTCGCGAATCCGAACTGACGATCTGATCGAGAAACGCTAAAGCTCCCCCATGGCCATCCGCGTCCAACTCGACCGCATCCTCGCCCAGCGCCGCATGTCGCTGACGGAGCTCGCCGACCGCGTCGGCGTGACCGTCGCCAACCTGTCCATCCTCAAGACGGGCAAGGCGCGCGCCGTGCGTTTCTCCACCCTGGACGCCCTGTGTCGCGAGCTGGACTGCCAGCCCGGCGACCTGCTGGCCCATGAGCCCGGTCCGCCGGACGCCTTCGACGACGAGGGCTGAGCGTGGCCCGCCCCCCTTCGGGCAAGGGACCGCCGAAGGCCGCATCCGCGACCGGCGACGACGACAAGCGCATCTGGAACCGGGTGACGTCCACGGTGACGCCGCCCGTGCGCCGCAAGGCCGCGCGCGTGACGCCCGGCGCCGTCATTCCTGCGCTTGGAGACGAAGCCGCGCCTCTCGTCGCGCCGCCCCCGCGCGGCGTTGCGGGCAAGAAACGCGCGACGGCCCTGACGCCCGCCTCGGCCGGACGCTCAGCGACGCCTCCGCCCCCGAAGGCCGTGGCGCCACGCCCGCGGCACGCGCCCGAAGAGCTTGAGCCGCGCCGTCAGCGCCGCCTGTCGCGCGAACGCGATCCGATCGAGGCGCGCATCGACCTGCACGGCTTCGGCCGCTTCGAGGCCGAGGATCAGCTGCGCGCTTTCCTGATCGGTTGCCAGATGCGCGGCCTGCGCTCCGTGCTGGTCATCACGGGGCAGGGCAGGCGAGGCGGCGGGGTCATCCGCGCCTCGGTCCACGAATGGCTGACCGGGCCGCACCTGCGCGGCGTCGTGTCGGGCTTCGCCTCGGCCCACCAGCGCCACGGCGGCGATGGGGCGCTGTATGTGACGCTGAAACCGCGCTAGCCCTGCGCGTTCCGAACCGCCGCCGCGCCCGCGATCGGCGCGATCACCAAAGCGAACAGGACATAGGCGGCCAGTAGCGCCAAGGCCGAGGCCGGGCTCTGACCGCTCGCCGCACGAGTCAAGGCGCCCGCGCCGAACACCACCGGCGGAATGAACAGCGGCAGCACCACCACGGCGATCAGCAGACCCCCGCGCCGGGCGCCCAGCGCCAACGCCGCGCCCAGCGCCCCGGTGAAGGCGAACCCCAGACCGCCCAGCGCCGCCGACAGCCCTGTCAGGCCTATCAGCTCCGGCGGTTGGCCCAGGGCCAGGGCCGCGACCGGAGCGGTCAGCGCCAGCGGCAAGCCGGTCGCCAGCCATTGCGCCAGAGCCTTGATCGCCACCAGGGCCTCCAGCGGCAGCGGCCCGGTCGCCAGCAGATCCAGCGCCCCGTCCTCCAGATCGCGCTCGAACATCCGCTCCAGCGACAGCAGGGAGGCCAGCGCCAGCGCCATCCAACTGGCCCCCGACGCCGCCGGGGCCAGAACGCGCGGATCGCCGCCCGCCGCCAGCGGCAGGATGGCCGTCAGGCACAGCAGGAAGCCGCAGGCCAGCAACGGCCCACCGCCGCCGCCCCAGGCCAGCGACAGTTCACGCGCGAACAGGGCGCGGACGACCTTCATCGCGCGTCTCCAAGACTGAGTGATCGCGATGGAACGGGCAGGGGGTCGTGCACGGCGGCCAGGATCATGCCCCCGCCCGCCAGATGTTCAGCCATCAGTTCGGCGGCGACGCCCCGCCACGCCTCGTCCAGCGGGGCCAGCGGTTCGTCCAACAGCCACAGGGCGCGCGGGGCGGCGACCAGGCGCGCCAGCGACAGCCGCCGCCTCTGCCCCGCCGACAGCTTGCGCGTCTCCAGATCCAGCAGGGGCGTCAGCTTCAGCCGCTCGACGGCCGCGTCCATGGCGGCGGCCGAACCGCCCAGCCATTCGACCTGAAAGCCCAGCTCCTGCCGCGCCGTGCGCTGGGGCTTCAGACCCTCGTGATGGCCCAGCAGGTGAAGCGCTGCGCGCCGCGCCGTCTCGGCCTCGATCTCGCCGTCCGCATCATGAAAAACGACCGTGCCTGCATCGGGCCGGATAAAGCCCGCCACGGCGCGCAGCAGGCTGGTCTTGCCCGCGCCATTCGCTCCGGTCAGGGCCGCCGCCTCGCCCGCCGACAGGGCGAAGGACAGGTCGCTGAACAGCCGACGTTCGCCGCGAGACAGGCTCAAGCCCTGAATGTCGAGACGGATCAGCACTTGCGAGTCTCTATCAATGTCCACGTCGAGGGTGTGGATACATGGACGGCCCTCGCGCGCGGGACTATATGCGCTAGCGCCGCAGCAGGCTTTCGCCGCGCGCGCCGGGGACCTGTGCGCCCCGACGTCCAGCGCGCGAAGGCGCAACCGAATTGTCGGGCGGCGTTTGTCAGAGGACTACTCTCCATGCCGTCGATTGACAGCCTCAAGACCCGCCAAGACCTCGCGGTCGGGCGCAAGAAATACGCCTATTACAGCCTTCCCGCCGCCGAGGAAGCCGGCCTGGCCGGGATTTCCCGCCTGCCGCGCTCGATGAAGGTGCTGCTGGAGAACCTGCTGCGTAACGAAGACGGCGTCTCCGTCACCGAGGACGACCTGAAGGCCGTCGCCGCCTGGATCGAGAACAAGGGCGCCGTCGAGCACGAAATCGCCTTCCGTCCGGCCCGCGTGCTGATGCAGGACTTCACCGGCGTTCCGGCCGTCGTCGACCTGGCCGCCATGCGCGACGCCATGGACAAGCTCGGCGCCGACGCCAAGAAGATCAACCCGCTGGTCCCCGTCGATCTGGTCATCGACCACTCGGTCATGGTCGACCACTTCGGCAACGCCCAGGCCTTCAGCCAGAACGTCGAGCGCGAGTATGAGCGCAACATCGAGCGCTACAACTTCCTGCGCTGGGGCTCGTCGGCCTTCAACAACTTCCGCGTCGTGCCGCCCGGCACCGGCATCTGCCACCAGGTGAACCTCGAAAACCTGGCCCAGACCGTCTGGACCGCCGAGGAAGGCAAGAAGACCGTCGCCTATCCGGACACCGTGGTCGGCACCGACAGCCACACCACCATGATCAACGGCCTGGCCGTCCTGGGCTGGGGCGTCGGCGGCATCGAGGCCGAGGCCGCCATGCTGGGCCAGCCGATCCCGATGCTGATCCCCGAAGTCATCGGCTTCAAGCTTACCGGAAAGCTGCCGGAAGGCGCGACGGCCACCGACCTGGTGCTGACCGTCACCCAGATGCTGCGCAAGAAGGGCGTGGTCGGCAAGTTCGTGGAATTCTTCGGTCCCGCCATCGCCGGCATGACCATCGAGGACCAGGCCACCATCGCCAACATGGCCCCGGAATACGGCGCCACCTGCGGCTTCTTCCCCGTCTCGCAGGCCACCATCGACTATCTGACAGCCACCGGCCGCGAGAAGGCGCGCGTCGCCCTGGTCGAAGCCTACGCCAAGGCGCAAGGCCTGTGGATCGACGAGACCTCGGAAGACCCGATCTTCACCGACGTGCTGGAGCTGGACATCTCGACGGTCGTGCCGTCGCTGGCCGGTCCCAAGCGCCCGCAGGACCGCGTTGAACTGACCGTCGCCGCCCCGTCGTTCGAAGAAGCCCTGACCGGCGTCTTCGCCCGCCCGGCCGACGCCCCGCGCGCCGCCGTGGAAGGCGAAAGCTTCGACATCGGCGACGGCGATGTGGTGATCGCCGCCATCACCTCGTGCACCAACACCTCCAACCCTAGCGTGCTGATCGCCGCCGGTCTGGTGGCGCGCAAGGCCAACGCCCTGGGCCTGAAGCCCAAGCCCTGGGTCAAGACCTCGCTGGCCCCCGGCTCGCAGGTCGTCACCGACTATCTGACCGACGCCGGTCTGCAGAAGGATCTGGACGCCCTGGGCTTCAACCTGGTCGGCTACGGCTGCACCACCTGCATCGGCAACTCGGGTCCGCTGGATCCGGCCGTGTCCAAGGCCATCAACGACAACGCCCTGGTCGCCACCTCGGTGCTGTCGGGCAACCGCAACTTCGAAGGCCGGGTGAACCCGGACGTCCAGGCCAACTACCTGGCTTCGCCGCCGCTGGTGGTCGCCTACGCCCTGGCCGGTTCGATGCGCATCGACATCACCAAGGAGCCGATCGGCAAGGACAAGAAGGGCAATGACGTCTTCCTGAAGGACGTGTGGCCGACCTCGGAAGAGATCGCCGCCATCCAGAAGAAGTCGGTCACGCCCAAGATGTTCGCCAAGCGCTACGCCGACGTCTTCAAGGGCGACGAGCACTGGCAGGCGATCGCCGTCACCGGCGGTCAGACCTATGAGTGGGAAGACACCTCGACCTACGTCCAGAACCCGCCCTACTTCGAGGGCCTGACCATGGAGCCCGCTCCGGTCACGGACATCGTCGAGGCGCGCGTGCTGGGCATCTTCGGCGACTCGATCACCACCGACCACATCTCGCCGGCCGGTTCGATCAAGAAGGCCTCGCCCGCCGGTCAGTACCTGACCAACCACGGCGTCGACGCCCTGGACTTCAACAGCTACGGCGCCCGCCGCGGCAACCACGAAGTCATGATGCGCGGCACCTTCGCCAACATCCGCATCCGCAACAAGATCACCCCGGACATCGAGGGCGGCGTCACCAAGCACTTCCCCTCGGAAGAGACGATGTCGATCTACGACGCGGCCATGCGCTATCAGTCGGAAGGTCGTCCGCTGGTCGTCTTCGCCGGCAAGGAATACGGCACCGGCTCGTCGCGCGACTGGGCGGCCAAGGGCACCCGCCTGCTGGGCGTCCGCGCCGTCATCGCCGAGAGCTATGAACGCATCCACCGCTCGAACCTGGTCGGCATGGGCGTCGTCCCGCTGCAGTTCAAGGAAGACGGCTGGCAGAAGCTGGGCCTGACGGGCGAGGAGATCGTCACCATCCGCGGCCTGACCGACGCCAACGTCGGCAAGCTGAAGCCCCGCCAGGATCTGTGGGTCGAGCTGTTCCGCCCGTCGGACGGCAAGATGGCCCGCTTCCCGGTCCGCTGCCGCATCGATAACCAGACGGAGCTGGACTACTTCAAGGCCGGCGGCGTCATGCCCTACGTCCTGCGCAACCTGGCGCGCGGCGACGAGAAGTAAGCGGTCTCAAGCAGCGCGAAAGCGCGTTAGACCAACCAGAATGAAGGCCGGCGGAGCGATCCGCCGGCCTTTTTTCTTGGACGCCGGGATGAGCAGGGAAGCGAAGTCCTTGCCGCATCGCCGTTTGACGCCCATATTATCGTCATATGACGAAAGCCGCCGCCATGACCGCCCTCGACCTCTACGCCTCGCCCGAGACCCTGCCCGCCAGCGACGCCGCGCGGATCGGCAAGCTGCTGGGCCTGAACGACAATGAGACGATGGACGACGTGGCCCTGGCCGAGCGGGTGTCGCAGGGGCTGAAGCCCGCCGCCGCCGCCGCCCTGGGCCAGGTGATCGGCATGCCGCGCGTGGTCGGCCAGATCATCCCCGAGGCGACGCTGCGGCGCGCCCGCACCAGCCGCAAGCCCCTGTCGCGTGAGATGAGCGAGCGCCTGTACGAGGTCGGCCGCGTGGTCGACGCCGTGGGCCGCGCCTATCGCGGCGACAGCGCCGCCGTCGTCCGCTTCCTGAACCGCCCGCATCAGCTGCTGAACGGCCGCACCCCTCTGGCCATGGCCCAGTCCAGCTCGGCGGGAGCCGAGGCGGTGATCAATATGGTGCGCCGCGCCGACGCCGGCTTCGCGGTCTAGGTCCGGCATGCACCGTCGGCTGGACGACGCGCTCAAGGGATTCCGCATCGGCGATCCGCGCGGCGAGTATCCCATCTGGAGCGACGGCGGCTCGCGCCGGGCTTCCGGCCGCTGGCACGAGGCGGGCCAGAGGGTGATCTACGCCGCCGAGCACTATTCCACCGCCATGCTGGAGAAGCTGGTCCATTTCGGCGGCGAACTGCCGTTGGGCCAGCACCATGTGGAGATCCACATCCCGGCGGGCGTCTCCTATGAAGTGGTCAATCCGGATCTGGTCCCCGGCTGGGCAGAGCCGGGCGGCGCGGCGGCGCGCGCCTTCGGCCGCGCCTGGCATGCGGAAGGCCGCTCGGCCCTGCTGATCACGCCCTCGGTCGTGGCGCGGATGGAGCGCAACTTCGTCTTCAACACCGCCCATCCCGACTTCGC
The DNA here is from genome assembly GCF_002478355.1 of Brevundimonas sp. UBA7507. Lineage (NCBI taxonomy): Bacteria > Pseudomonadati > Pseudomonadota > Alphaproteobacteria > Caulobacterales > Caulobacteraceae > Brevundimonas > Brevundimonas sp. UBA7507. Next base: position 39,298 of record NZ_DLNP01000018.1, read on the forward strand.
CCGCATCAAGCCGGGGCTGGAGACGCCGGTCTGGTGGGACAGCCGCCTGTTCGGCTGATCCGGCTCGCTCAGTCCAGCTTCAACGCCTCTGCCAGCAGGCGCGCCTCGGCGGCGCGGCTGGAGCCCGCCCGCCAAGCGACGACGATCTCGCGGCGCGGGGCGTCTTCGGAAATAGGCCGCACCACCACCCCGGGATGATCGGCCAGACCCGCCCGCACCGCCATCTGCGGCAGGAAGCTGACCCCAAGGCCCGAGGAGACCATCTGCACCAGAGTCGGCAGGGTGGTGGCGGCGAAGACATCCTCGCCGCGCGGCGCGTCGATCTTGACTGCGGCCAGGGCCTGATCGCGCAGGCAGTGGCCGTCTTCGAGCAGGATCAGGTCCTCAGCCTTCAGAGCCCCTTCGGGAATCGGCCCGGACCCCGCCAGGGCGTGACCGGCCGGCGCCGCCGCCAGGATCTCATCGTCGCCGATGCGGGCGTGATCGATGCCCGGCGCGTCATAGGGCAGGGCGATGACGGCGGCGTCCAGCTGACCCGCCTTCAGCCCGGCGATCAGGCGCGGCGTCAGATCCTCGCGCAGGAACAGCCGCAGGCCGGGATAGAGGTCCCGTACGCCCGGCAGGGCCTGGGGCAGCAGGAAGGGGGCCACCGTGGGAATGATGCCCAGGCGGAACCGGCCCGACAGGGGCTTGCCCGCGTTCTGGGCGGCCTCGACCAGATCCTCGGCGCGGGCCAGAACATCCTCGGCCCGCCGCACCGCCTCGGCGCCGACGGCCGTCAGGATCACCGCCCCGCGCGTCCGCTCGACCACGGCGGCGCCCAGTACCCGTTCCAGCTCCTGCACCCCGGACGACAGGGCGGGCTGGCTGACGTGAGCAGCCTCGGCCGCTCGGCTGAAGGAGCCGTGCTCGGCCAGAAGTTTCAGATACTGGAGCTGACGCAGGGTCGGCAGAACGGACATGTTTCGCGCATTCGAGAGAGGAGGCGACATAGGCGCCGCCTATGTCTGATGCAGACGCTATCGGCCGTTCTTATAACTCGCCCAGCACGATAAGTTAAATCTATTTGTGAAAGCAAAATGATCGATTTGACTTAAGCAGCGCCAAGGCCCATCTCATGGCCTCGACGGTTCGCACTCCCCGCGTTCCGGCGGTCCATTTTTTCTGCATCTAGGAGAAGCGCGATGCTCGGCGTCGGTCAAAAACTGCCTGATTTCAAAATTATCGGCGTCAAGCCGGGCTTCAACAGCCACGAGGAAAACGGCGTCTCGGCGTTTGAAGCCGTCACGCAGGACAGCTTCGAAGGCAAGTGGAAGGTCATCTTCTTCTACCCGAAGGACTTCACCTTCGTCTGCCCGACCGAAATCGCCGCCTTCGCCAAGCTGGGCAAGGACTTCGAGGACCGCGACACCGTGGTCCTGGGCGGTTCGACCGACAACGAGTTCACCAAGCTGGCCTGGCGTCGTGACCACGCCGACCTGAACAAGCTGCCGATCTGGCAGTTCGCCGACAACGGCGGCAAGCTGGCCCGCGCCCTGGGCGTGCTGGACGAAGAAGAAGGCGTGGCCCTGCGCGCGACCTTCGTCGTCGACCCGCACAACGTCATCCAGCACGTCTACGTCACCAACCTGAACGTGGGCCGTTCGCCGGAAGACACCCTGCGCGTCGTCGACGCTCTACAGACCGACGAGCTGTGCGCCTGCAACCGTCCGGTCGGCGGCGACACCCTGGCCGCGTAAGTACTGGCCAAGGGTCGCAACGACCAGGCCCGGACCGCGTGAGTAGGGTCCGGGCCGCCCCTCGAAAGAGGCGGCGGCGGGCGACTGTCGCCGCCTTTTTCATGCCTGCATCATTGTTGGAGGCGCTATCTCGGCTCGCGGAGCCGCGCGACTTGAGCGCCCATCACGAAATACGGCCCCAAAAGACGGCTCAAGAAGTAAGCGACCACGTCGCGAACGATAGCCGCTCTTTGAAGCGTCGCTTCCTGAAAGGAACACGAAAATGTCCATCGACGCCCTGCGCGACCTGATCCCGGCCTATGGCAAGGACATCTCGCTGAACCTGTCCTCGCTCGCCAATGAGACCGTGCTGAACGACCAGCAGAAGTGGGGCAGCTTCCTGGCCTCGGCGCACGCGATCGGCGTCGGCCCCGTGGTCAAGCTGATCGAGGCCCAGGCCGCGACGGTCATGACGCCCGAAGCGATGAACGCCGCCAAGGCCGCCGCCGCCATCATGGGCATGAACAACATCTACTACCGCTCGCTGCACCTGATGAAGAACCAGGAGTACACCACGCTGCCGGCCAAGCTGCGGATGAACGTCATCGCCAATCCGGGCGTCGACAAGCTGGACTTCGAGCTGTGGTCGACCGCCGTCTCGGCCATCAACGGCTGCGGCGCCTGCCTGGACGCCCACGAAGGCGAACTGCGCAAACACGCCGTGCCCAACGTCCAGATCCAGGCCGCCCTGCGCATCGGCGCCGTGGTCCACGCCGCCAGCCGCATCGTCGCCTCGGAGTCGGCGCTGACCGCCTGATCCCAAGCGGGCTCCAAAGACAGGAAAAGGCGCGGATCGCTCCGCGCCTTTTTCTTTGTCCGCCGGCTCGCGACGCCTTCAGCCGTCGTTGTCGGCGCCGTCTTCCACCAGCTCGCGCATGAGATCGACCACCAGCTTCTGCTGGCGCGACGACAGGCGCGGCGCCAGACGGCCGATCTCTATAGTCTGACGGGTGGCGGGAAAGTCGTGCACGAAGGGCTCCGCCTCGCCCTCGGCCATGCCCGGCTGGGCCGCGCCGGTCAGCCCCTCGAAGAAATAGCCGATGTCGACGCGAAAGAAGCGGGCGATGTCCCACAGCTTGGACGCCGAAATCCGATTGGCGCCCTTCTCGTATTTCTGCACCTGCTGGAAGGTGACCCCCAGCGCCTGGCCCAGATCGGTCTGATTATAGCCCAGGGCGATGCGCTTCTCGCAGACGCGCCGGCCCACGTGCCGATCCACCAGATGGGGGCCATCAGCCCCGGAACCCCTGACCATGTCCTGCCCTCTTCCCTATTTTTCTTGTCGACATGCCGCCGCCCACGGCCTCTGTCATGCGTTTTCGCGTCTCAGGGGCGCAGCCGCCCCTCACGATAGGGTTAACGCGCCAGCCTCCCGATTCCGGCGCGGCCCCGCCCCGCGATCAGCATTATAATCAGCAAAACGGCGAACCCCATATCGCCCCACCGGCCGTAAAGCGTCGGCGGCGCCGCCTGCGGCAGACGCACGTCGATGATCCCCGCCTGACCGGGGTCCAGCCGCTTGCCCTCGACGATCCGTCCCCAGGGGTCGATCATGGCCGAGACGCCGGTCGGCGTGGCCCGCGCCACCGGCAGACCGGTCTCCAGCGCGCGATAGGAAGCCAGGTTCAGATGCTGGCGCGGACCCGACGTCTTGCCGAACCAGGCGTCGTTGGAGACATTGACGATCCACGCCGGGCGCGTCTGCGCCGTCGCCGGCGTAAAGCCGGGATAGAGGGCCTCGTAGCAGATCAGCGGCTGCACCGGCGGAGCGTTGACCAGGCTGATCGGCGCGGGCGTCGGTCCGGCTGTGAAATCAGCGGGGACGTGAACTAGGCTGCGCACCCCGATCTTGCTCATCAACGCGCCCATCGGCAGGTATTCGCCGAACGGCACCAGCCTGTGCTTGTCGTAGATCGGGCCGATGCGCAGGTCCATCGCCCCTTCATCATGCAGGGCGAACAGGCTGTTGTAGTAGCGGGCGCCGGTCTCGGCGCTGGGATCCGGCTCGCCCCGGCTCAGGCCCGCCAGCAGGGTCTGGCCGGTCTGCAACGCAGCGGCCACGGCATAGGCGTCATTGGTGGCGAACAGGTCATTGGCCGTAGTCGGCAGGGCGCCCTCGGGCCAGATCACCACGTCGGGCAGGGCGGCGGCGGGCTGGGCGGTCAACTCCAGATAACGACCCAGAATGGCGTGATAGGCCTCGGGACTCCACTTGTAGTCCTGGGCGATGTCGGCCTGGACCAGGCGCACCAGGGTCGGCGTCTGCACCACCTGCGCCGATGACAGGCGTACAGCGCCGAAAACGAACAAGCCGATCAGGGTCAACGCGCCCAGCCCCGCCGCGATCAGGCGCGGCCGTCGCGGCCCCGCATTCGCCAGAGGCGCCAAGGCGCTGGCCGCCGCCACCGTGATCAAACCCAGCCCATAGACCCCGCCGATCGAGGCGAACTGCGACATGGCCGATCCGGCCGCCCAGCCGGCGCCCGCCGGGTTCCAAGGAAAGCCCGTCAACACATGGCCGCGCGTCCACTCCAGCAGGGCGAACAGGGCCGCGAACAGCAGGATGCGCCGCACGCCTGCCGGGCTGAAGCGGCGATAGGCCATGGTCGCCAGCCCCCAGAACAGCCCCATGCCCGCCGGCAGCAGGCTGGCCGCAAACGGCGCCATCCAGGCCTGGGCCGGATTGACCAGAAAGGCCTCGGCCACCCACCAGCAGCCGATGAAGAAATAGGCGAAGCCAGCCAGCCAGCCGACCCAGAAGCCGCCCTTCATGCCGCCTGAACGATCCGCCAGCAGCAACAGCAGGGGATAGCCCAGCAGCCCCGGCAGGAAACCGAACGGCGGATGGACCAGGGCGGCGCCCGCCCCGGCCAGAAGCGCCAGAGCGATCCGACCCCAGCGGTTGCTCAGAAGGCCCGCGAACCGGGCGGCGAGCGCCCCGCTCACGCGGCGCCCTCATGCTCGATCGCACCATTCTCGGCGGCATAAGGATCGGAAACGCCCAGTTCGGCCAGGATCTCGCGTTCTTCGGCCTCCATCTCCTCGGCCTCGGCGTCGTCCTCGTGATCGCGGCCCAGCAGGTGCAGCACCCCGTGGACGACCAGATGGCTCAGATGATCCGACAGGGTCTTGCCCTGCGTTTCAGCCTCAGCCGCGCAATAGGCGTAGCCCAGCACCACATCGCCCAGATGCGGGAAGGCGCTTTCCGCCGCCGGGAAGGACAGGACGTTCGTCGGCCGGTCCTTGTCGCGGAAACGCTGGTTCAGATCCTGCACCGCCGCGTCATCGGCCAGCAGCACCACCACATCGCCCTCGACCGTGCCCAGGGCCGCGCGAGCGGCGCGCTCGACGACCGCCGCCGCCTCGGGCAGGGCCGCAGTCCAGTCGTCGCTGTCGATCTCGACCTCGATCATCAGGCGTCGTCCTCAAGGTCGGGGAAGGGGCGGCTGCGCGCCGCATCGGAATCATAGGCGCGCACGATGCGCTCGACCATGGCGTGGCGCACCACGTCCTCGGACTTGAACTGCTGGACGCCGACGCCCTCCACGTCCTTGAGGATCCGCAGGGCGTGGGCCAGGCCGGAATCGCGCGGGTTCAGCAGGTCGACCTGCGACGGATCGCCCGTCACCACCATGCGCGCGCCTTCGCCCAGACGGGTCAGCACCATCTTCATCTGCATGCGCGAGGTGTTCTGCGCCTCATCGACGATGATGAAGGCGTGGCTCAGCGTGCGGCCGCGCATGAAGGCGATGGGGGCGGCTTCGATCTCCCCCTTCTCGCGGCGACGGCGCACGTCGTCGACGCCCAGGATGTCGTTCAGCGACTCCCAGATCGGCGCCAGATAGGGGTCGACCTTCTCGTTCAGATCGCCCGGCAGGAAGCCCAGCTTCTCGCCCGCCTCGACGGCCGGGCGGGTGATGACCAGCCGGTCCACCTGACCCCGCTTCAGCAGGGAGGAGCCGTAGGCGGCCGCCAGGAAGGTCTTGCCCGTGCCCGCCGGTCCGACGCCGAAGGTCAGTTCGCAACGGCCCAGCATCTCCAGATAGCGCGCCTGCGACGCCGTCTTGGGGGCGATGGCGCCGCGACGGCCGACGGGCAGGGCGGCGCCTTCGGGCACGCTGCGGCCTGGGCTGCGGCCCGCCGGTTCGGCGCGGGGCTGGGTCACGGCGGCGCCCAGGGCGGTGCGCACATCGGCCTCGGTGATCTCCGCGCCCGCCTCAGCCCGGTTCGACAGAGCCTCGATCACCCGACGCGCCTGGGCGCGATCCCGCGTCGAGCCGTTGATCGACACCCCGCCGCCCGGCGTCTCGACCAGCACCTTGAAGGCGTCCTCGATCAGAGCCAGGTGGCGGCTCTGCGGCCCGATGACGGCGCGCAACGCCTCATCGCTGAGGGACAGGAACTCGGACTCTCGCGCCATGAGGTCTCCTTGTTGGTCCCCTAACGCCTCGCGCGCGGCGCGAGGCTGCTTGAGGGGGATTGTAAGCGTTCCTGTCCCGCACACGGCGCGTGGCGAAACAGGCGTCAGTTGGTCTGGATCAGGCGTCCGGACAGGCTGTTCTGCTGGCCGCTGATGATCTCGACCGGAACGATCCGGCCGATCAGTTGATCCGCGTCCTCGACGTGGACCGATTGCAGATAGGGCGAGCGGCCGATGGCCTGGGCGCCGTGGCGGCCCTTCTTCTCGAACAGCACCGGCAGGACGCGCCCAGCCAGCGACTGATTGAAGGCGACCTGCTGCTCGGTCAGCAGGCCCTGCAGGGCGTGCAGACGTTCCTTGGCCACGGCGTCCGGCACCTGGGCCGCCATGGTCGCGGCGGGCGTGCCGGGACGCGGCGAATACATGAAGGAGAAGGCGCTGGCGTAGTTCACCCGCCGCACCAAATCCATGGTGTCCTCGAAATCGCGCTCCGTCTCGCCGGGGAAGCCGACGATGAAGTCGCCCGACAACGCCATGTCCGGCCGCGCCGCGCGGATGCGGTCGATCAGGTCGAAATACTTCTGACGCCCGTGCTTGCGGTTCATCAGGCGCAGGATGCGGTCCGAGCCCGCCTGCACCGGCAGGTGCAGATAGGGCATCAGGGCGCCCAGTTCGCCGTGCGCCGCGATCAGATCGTCCGACATGTCGTTCGGGTGGCTGGTCGTATAGCGGATGCGGTCGATGCCGGGGATGTCCGCCAGGGCGTAGGCCAGCTTCGCCAGGGTGAACGGCTTCCCGTCCGGCCCCTCGCCGTCATAGGCGTTGACGTTCTGGCCCAACAGGGTGACTTCGCGCACGCCCCGGTCGGCCAGGGCGCGGGCCTCGTCCAGCACCGCCGCGACCGGGCGCGACCACTCGGCGCCGCGCGTATAGGGCACCACGCAGAAGGTGCAGAACTTGTCGCAGCCCTCCTGCACCGTCAGGAAGGCCGTCACCCCGTCCGTGCCGCGCGCAGCGGGCAGGGCGTCGAATTTTTCGTTGGGGGCGAAGTCTGCGCCGATGCGCTCGCCGCGCGCCCGCGCGGTGCGGGTCAGCAGTTCCGGCAGCTGGTGATAGGCCTGGGGCCCCACCACCAGATCGACCGCCGGCTGGCGCTTCATGATCTCCTCGCCCTCGGCCTGGGCGACGCAGCCGGCCACGGCGATGGTCATGCCGCCGTCGCGCGCCTCCTTCATCTGCCGCAGCTTGCCGAGTTCGGAATAGACCTTCTCGGCCGCCTTCTCGCGGATGTGGCAGGTGTTCAGGATGACGAAGTCGGCGTCTTCCGGCGTCTCGGTCGGGGCATAGCCCAGCGGCCGCAGCACATCGGCCATGCGCTCGGAGTCATAGACGTTCATCTGACAACCGTAGGTCTTGATGAACAGGCGCTTGGGCGCGACGCTCGCGTCAGATGCGCCAGCGTCCGCCGGGGCGGGAAGGTCGAGCGTATCAGTCATGCACGGCTTATGATCGCCGAAATCGACGACGGCAAGACGACGCGAACGCCGACGGCGGTCAGTCTTCGGTCTCGTCGCGCGGACGGCGCTTATAGATCAGGCCTTCGCGCTCCACCGGCTCGGCGCCGGGGATGACGTGGCCGTAGAGCTCCAGCTTATGGCCGACCAGCTCATAGCCCAGCTTGCGCGCGATCTCGGCCTTCAGCCGCTCGATCTCGGCGTCGAAGAATTCAATGACCTCGCCCGTCTTGGTGTCGATCAGATGGTCGTGGTGGTCGTCGCCCGCCTCTTCATAGCGGCTGCGGCCGTCGCCGAAGTCGTGCTTCTCGACCACGCCCGCCTCTTCGAACAGGCGCACGGTGCGATAGACGGTGGCGATGGAGATGTGCGGGTCGATCGCCGAGGCGCGGCGATACAGCTCTTCCACATCGGGGTGGTCTTCGGCGTTCGACAGGACGCGGGCGATCACCCGACGTTGCTCAGTCATGCGCATGCCGCGTTCGGCGCAAAGTTTTTCGATCCGGTCCATGGCGGCGAAGATAGGCTGTACCGTCGCCTTATGGAAGCTATTCAGGGAAGTTCAGGACAAGCGTCAGCGCGTCCTCCCGGCATCCGTCCGTATGCGAATAATAGCCGCGACGGCGGCCCATCTCGACGAAGCCGTTTCGGGCGTAGAGGGCGCGGGCGGCCACGTTGCCTTCGGCCACCTCCAGGAACATCCGCTCGGCTCCCAAGGCGGCGGCCCGCACCACCGCCGCCTCGACCAGGCGAACGCCCAGGCCCGCGCGACGCGCAGAAGGCCGCACCGCCAGGGTCAGGATCTCGGACTCGTCGACCACGACGCGGATCAGGATGAAGCCGTCCTCCTCGGCCACGGCGAACACGCCCGGCGAAGTCAGCAGTTCGGTCAGGGCCGCTTCATCCCACGGCATCGCAAAAGCCTCGGCGTGGATCGCGGCTAGACGCCCAGGATCGGCCGTCGGGAAGAGCGGCGCGCTCACGCGGCGGGCTGGCGCGGCTGGCCCGGCAGGCGGCTGGGCGGCGTAGCGTCGGGCGCGCGCAGATAGAGCGGCTGCGGCGGCGACGTCGCCGGATCGGCGGCCAGGGTCAGCGCCGCCACCGCCTCTGGCGTCGGCGCGGGCAGGGGATACAAGACCGCGCACGCCAGCTCAGGGAAGGTCTCGGCCAGAAGCGCCGCCCCGCTGCCGATCAGGGTCGACCGTGCGTCTCCGGCCGCAGCCAGGATGCGGTCGCGCGCCGTCTCCAGCGGCAGGGCCTCAGCCTCGCTCAGCGGCGCGCCGTCGCGGAACAGGCGCGCATAGACCTGGCCTCGACGCGCGTCGATCACAGCGGCGACCAGGCCTCCGATCGGCGCCGAAGCCGCCAGCGCGTCCAAGGTCGAGACTCCGATCACCGGCCGATCCAGCGCCGCGCCCAGACCGAGCGCAAAGGCCAGACCGACCCGCAGGCCGGTGAAGGAGCCCGGCCCGACCGTCACCCCGATGCGGTCGATCCCGTCGAAGCCCCCCGCCTCGGCCGCCGCATCGCGCGCCAGACCGCCCAGACGCTCCTGATGCCCCTTGGCCATGACCTCCGCGCGCACGCCCAAGGCGTAGGGCGGGGCCGCATCCGCCTCGCCCGTGAACACCCCCGCAACGCAGGCGCCCAGCGCCGTGTCGATGACCATGACCTTCATGGTTCTGTCCCTAATGCGAAACCGCTTCGGATGCGACCGCCACGACGCCGAGCGTCGATCAGGCGCCCGCCATGGCCTGGGCGACCCGCGTCAGGGCGCGGCGCGCGCCGGCGTCGGGAATGCGGGCGAAGGCCTCGGCCAGACCCCGCCCCTCGGCGCTGGCCAGGACCGGGTGGACCAGCTCGACCTCCCCCTCGGCGCTGGGGCGGGCGGGAAAGAAGTCGGCCACCGAACACCCCATGGCCGTCGCCGCCTGATGCAGGCGCGAGGCGGAGACGCGGTTGGCCCCCGTCTCATATTTCTGAACCTGCTGGAAGCTGACGCCCAGCTCCCGCGCCAGAACGGATTGAGACCAGCCCAGGGCGGACCGCCGGGCGGCGATGCGTAGGCCCACGGCCTGGTCGATATGATGGCTGCGACGCGACATGAACCCCTCCGATTTCAACCAGAGCGTTTCATGACCTGCGCCAGAATACAACTATTTTGTTTCATTCATCATCGAGGCGGCTGATGATCGCCGACATCGACTGGATATGCGAGCGCGCGATCCGCTCCGACCGATCCAGGCCGCCCGCGCCGAAGACCACCACTTCAGCATCGTCGGCGCGATCGTAGAGACGAACCTTCTGAACACCGTCGTCCATCTGGATAATGCAGCCCTGTCCTCGGCGCGGCCAACGCCCCGGCGCATATTCCAGCACCGTCCCGGCGGAGGCCCAGGGCGTCAGTTCATCCGTCTCCAGCCGCAGCCGACGCGGCGCGATGGGAGCGCCCTCGAACGTTCGGCCGCGCGCCGAAACTCCATTGGCAGCAAGGACTTCAGGTGAAGTCGGCTCGCCTTCCAGCTGCAGGACCAAGGCCTCGGGCGTGGCGTCCAGGGCGCCGGTCAGGCGGCGCTGAACGTCAGGGCGAAACAGGCTGGAGCGCTTGCCCGCCTCATACAGGCCCCAGCCCTGGCTGGTCATGCCGATCCTTGCACCCGCCTCGGCCTGGCTCAACCCGCGTTCACGCCGCAGCGTCGCCAGTGCCTCGCCCAGGGCGCGCGCCTGGAATGTCTCGTCCGAACCGCTCATGACGCCATCATGCCCGACGACGCGCCGTCCGACGAGTGTTTCATGTGAAACAGGGCGGCGCTTACAGCACCTGTTCGACGCTGGTCACTTCAGGGACGTAGTGGCGCATCATCTGCTCGACCCCGGCCTTCAGGGTCGCGGAGGAGGAGGGACATCCCGCGCAGGCGCCGCGCATCCGCAAGCGCAGCACGCCGGTCTCCTCATCGAAATGGTCAAACAGAATATCGCCGCCGTCCTGAGCCACGGCCGGGCGGATGCGGCTGTCGAGCAGGCTCTTGATCTCGGCCACGATCTCCGTGTCCTCGCCGGCGTCCTCGGTCGCCGTTTCGCCCTCGCGCACCAGCGGCGCGCCCGAGACGAAATGATCCATGATGACCGACAGGATCGGCGCCTTCATCTCGGCCCAGTCCGGGCCGTGGGCCGCGCGGGTGACCGAGACGTAGTCGGCGCCGAAGAAGACGCCCTCGACCCCTTCCAGCTCGAACAGAGCCTCGGCCAAGGGCGAGGCCGCCGCTTCGTCGATCGTGCGATACTCCAACACCGCCTGCGGAGCCACGTCGCGGCCCGGCAAGAACTTCAAGGCGTTGGGATTGGGCGTGGCTTCGGTCTGGATGAACATGAGCCCCAGATGCGCCCTGCGGCGTCACGGTTCAAGTGGGCGCTCAAGCAGCGAGCCGCCGCGCGGCGAGCGATAGCGACCCTCAAATCAAGCCAGATCCAGAATCTCCGCCTCGGTCAGTTCGCCGGGCACGATGGTGACGGGCAGTTTGCGGCCCGTGAAGGCGGCACCCTGTTTCAGCACCGCCGAAACCAGAGGGCCAGGTCCGCGCCCGTTGGCGCCGGCGGCCAGGATCAGGATCTTGATGTCGGGATCGTCGCCGACCGCCTTGCGGATGGCGGCCTGAGGATCGCCTTCCTCGATCAGATAGACGGGCGGGGCGCCGGACGTCTCGGCGACCTTTTCCCCCAGCCGGGCCAACAGCGCCTCAGCCTCTTCGCGTTGTTGGCGTCGGATTTCGTCGCGGACGCCGGACCAGTGCTCGTCCGATCCGCCGACCAGGGCGCGCAACAGCACCACATGCCCCCCGGTCGATCGCGCGCGGCGTGCGGCGTAGGCCAGGGCGGCGTCCAATTCGGGAGTGTCGTCGACGACGACGAGGAACTTCCTGGGCATGGGCCCTCCGCTTCGCTGAACAGCAGGCGCCACCTAAACCGACCCCGCCCCAAACGCCAAGGCCCGCCCGCTCGCCAAACGACGAAACGGACGGGCCTTGATGTGTCGCAGCGGGTGTTGGCGCTCCAAGAAGCGCTCAAGCAGTGAGCGACCGCGTCGCGAACGTAGCGCGTGACGCCGGGCCGCAGGCCCGGCGTCACCACTACTTAGGAAGCCGAAGCCAGCACCTCGCGGATCTCGCCATTGGCGATGGTCAGCTTGGCGAAGGTCCAGCCGGAGCCCGAGGTCTCGATCTCATCGACCGAGGCGCGCAGGGCCTCCACCTGATCCATACGGGCGCCGATCCAGGCGTCGACCGCCTGTTCGGCGCTGTCCTCGCCGGCGCCCGCCGCCTGGGCCGAGGCCTTGGCCACGGCGCGGGTCAGCTGCTGCTGCTCGGTCATCAGATCCTGGATCAGGCGACGCACGGCCAGGCGATCGAAGCGATCGCCGGACGGCACCGATCCGGCCGCCACGCGCAGGCGGTCGAAGTCGAAGGCGGCGCCGACCTGGTGATAGACGCGGGCCATGGCCGGGGCGTCCCAACCCAGTTCGCCCGACAGGTCGCCGATGTCGGCCGTGGCCACCATCGGACGCAGCATGGCGATGTCGCGGGCCAGCTCTTCCGGCGCGCCCAGACCGATGAAGGTCTGGACCCTGCCTTCATAGCGGGCGTGCTCATAACGCGACAACACTTCCGGACCGGCGGCGCGCAGGGCGTCGGCGGCGGGCTGATAGGCGGCGATCATGCCGCCGACCGTCGTCTCGGTGCGAGCCGCGCGGCGCGCCAGCCAGAAGGTCTGGCGACGCAGGACCAGGGCGATCTCCTGATAGAGGGCCGTCTGGGCCTCGGCCGGGATCTTCAGGTCCAGGGCCGACACCGCCTTCCAGGCCTCGTCGAGGCGGAAGACGTGGCGGGCGGTCTCGAAGGCCGTGACCATGGCGGCGGTGTCGCATTCTGCCGCCGCGCGCAGACGATCGGGGAAGGTCGGCCCGGCCATGTTGACGATCTCGTTCGACAGCACGGTGGCGATGATGTCGCGACGCAGGCGGTGGCCCTTCATATCCTCTTCGAACTGAGCCAGCGGCGCCGGGAAGTATTCCAGCAGCAGGCGTTCGAAGAAGGCGTCGTCCGGCGCCGTCGAGCCGACGATCTCGTCGAACAGCTCAAGTTTGGAATAGGCGGTCAGGACCGCCAGCTCCGGCCGGGTCAGGGCCTGGCCCTGCAGCTTCATCTCGGCGATGCGGGCGTCGTCGGGCAGGTATTCGACCGCCCGGTTCAGCTTACCGATCGACGACAGATGCTGCATGAAGGCCTGCTGGGCGTCCAGCGCGGCCGCGCCTTCAGCCTGTTGCAGCGTCAGGGCCAGGGTCTGGTCGTAGTTGTGGGCCAGCACCTTGTCCGCCACCTCGTCGGTCATCGACTTGAGCAGGGCGTTGCGGTCCTCGGCCTTCAGATGGCCCGAGGCGATGGCGCCGCCGGTCAGGATCTTGATGTTCACCTCGTGGTCCGAGGAGTCCACGCCGGCCGAGTTGTCGATGGCGTCGGTGTTCAGACGCACGCCCGCGCGGGCGGCTTCGATCCGGCCGAGCTGGGTCGCGCCCAGGTTGGCGCCTTCACCGACGACCTGCGCCCGGATCTCGCCGCCGTTGATGCGGATGGCGTCGTTGGCCTTGTCGCCGACCTGCAGGTTCGTCTCGCCGGCGCCCTTGATGTAGGTGCCGATGCCGCCGAAGTAGAGCAGCTCGGCGCGAGCCTTGAGGATGGCCTGCATCAGGGTGACCGGATCGACGCTGTCGGCCTCGATATCCAGCAGTGCCTTGATCTGCGGCGTCAGGGCGATCGACTTGGCCGAGCGCGAGAAGACGCCGCCGCCTTCCGAGATCAGGCTCTTGTCATAGTCCTGCCAGCTGGTGCGCGGCGTCTCGAACAGGCGCTTGCGCTCGGCCCAGGACTTCGCCACGTCCGGGTTCGGGTCGATGAAGATGTCGCGGTGATCGAAGGCGGCCACGACCTTGGTCGCCTGCGACAGCAACATGCCGTTGCCGAAGACGTCGCCCGACATGTCGCCGACGCCGACCACGGTGAAGGGCTCGGTCTGGATATCCTTGCCGAGTTCGCGGAAGTGACGCTTGACCGCCTCCCAGGCCCCGCGCGCCGTGATGCCCATCTCCTTGTGATCATAGCCGGCCGAGCCGCCCGAGGCGAAGGCGTCGTCCAGCCAGAAGCCGTAGGACTGGCTCACGCCGTTGGCGATGTCCGAGAAGGTCGCCGTGCCCTTGTCGGCGGCCACGACCAGATAGGGGTCGTCGCCCTCCCAGGCCACGACGTTCGCCGGACGCACCGGCGCGCCGTCGCCGACGATGTTGTCGGTGATGTCCAGCATGCCGGACAGGAAGGTCTTGTAGGCGCGGATGGCCTCGGCCTGCGTCTCCTCGCGCGTGCCGCCGACCGGCAGCTGCTTGGGATAGAAGCCGCCCTTGGAGCCGACCGGCACGATGACCGAGTTCTTGACCTGCTGGGCCTTCACCAGACCCAGAACCTCGGTCCGGAAGTCGTCACGACGGTCCGACCAGCGCAGACCACCGCGCGCCACCGGGCCGAAGCGCAGGTGCGAGCCCTCGATGTGCGGCGCCCAGACGAAGATTTCGCGGAAGGGCTTGGGCAGGGGCAGGTCGGCCAGTTCCTGACCGGCGATCTTGATCGAGATATGGGCCTTGGGCGTGCCCTCGGCGTCGACCTGATAGAAGTTGGTGCGCTTGATGCCGTCGATCAGGGCCGCGATGCGGCGCAGGGCCCGGTCGTGATCCAGACTCTTCACGTCCTGCAGCAGGATCTCGATCTTGGCGTCCAGTTCGGCGACAGACGCCTCGCGTTCGGCGACCGAGCCGCCGTGCGCCGGATCGAACTTGGCCTTGAACAGCGCCAGGATGGCGCGCGCCACGTCGGGGTACTCGCGCAAAGCGGCTTCCTGCACCGACTGCGACGGGTCCAGACCCGTCTGCTGGCGATAGCGGGCCAGGGTGCGGATCAGTGCCGCCTCGCGCCAGTCGACCCCCAGCTCGAGCACCAGGCGGTTGAAGCCGTCGCTCTCCGTGCGGCCGTTCCACACGGCCTTGAAGGCCTCTTCGAACGGGGTCTTGAGATCGGCGAACACCAGGTCGGCGCCGCGCGGATCTTCCAGCAGGAAGTCGTGGATGTAGATCGGCTCCTGGCCGATCGTGCGCACGACGTGGTCGGATTCCTCCAGCGTCTTCAGGCCCATGTCGGCCAGGATCGGCAGGACGTCCGACAGCGGCACGGCTGACCCGCGGCGATACAGCTTGAAGCGGAACTGCAGATTGGTCTCGTCCGCCGTACGGAAGGCGCGCACGGCCACCGGTTCGGCGTGGACGCCGTCGGCGGCCGACCCGTCGTTCAGACGGTCGAACTGCTCGAGGTCGGCCACGGCCTCGGCTGCGTCATAGCGGGCGCGGAAGGCCACGCCGAAGCCCTCGGCCCAGCGGGCGCTGGTCGGGCCGACGGCGGCCTCGTCCACCCCGGCCAGGCGCAGGGCGCGCTCGAAGCGGTCGATCCAGCTGCGGCCGGCCTCGGCCACCTCGGCCTCAAGCGCCTTCAGATCCGGGATCGGATGATCGCCCGGCGTCACGCCGATGATGTAGTGGACGCGGGTCAGCGGCTGATCGGTCAGCTGCGGATACCAGGCCGAGACGCGGCCGCCCCAGGCCTGGGCCAGGATGCCGCCGATGCGCTGGCGCAGACCGGCGTCGAAACGCTCGCGCGGGATGAAGCACAGCACCGAGACGAAGCGGTCGAACGGATCGCGGCGCGTGAACAGGCGGATGCGCGGGCGGTCGTACAGGTGCAGGATGCCCAGCGCCGTATCCAGCAGCTCGTCCTCGCCGATCTGGAACAGTTCGTCGCGGGGGTAGTTCTCGAGGATGTTCTTCAGGCGCTTGTAGTTGTGGCTGCCCGGCGTCTTGCCCGCGCGCTCCAGCGCATTGGCGACCTTGCGACGGATCAGCGGCACTTCCTTGGCCATCTTGTCGTAGGCCTCGGCGGTGAACAGGCCGACGAAGCGGGTCTCGCCGGTCGGCTTGCCGTCGGCGTCGTAGCGCTTGACCCCGACGTAATCCATGTAGGCCCGGCGGTGCACGCGCGAGCGCATATTGGCCTTGGCCACGGTGACGGGATCGCTCTCGTCCAGCTGGCGCTGCATGGCGGCGGTCAGGACGGCGGGCTCGGAGGCGCGGCGCAGGACGCGGCGCTCGGGATCGCTGAGCACGCCCAGGCCGTCGCTGGACTGGTTCAACGGCGCCTCGGCCTCATAGGAGCCGGACGCGTCACGCGGGTAGTCGTAGTCGCGCGCGCCCAGGAAGACGAAATGGTCGCTCTTGGCCCAGCGCAGGAACTCGAGGTTCTCCTTCAGCACCTCGGGATCGACGCCCTTCGGCGGGGCGGCTTCAAGACGCTGGACGGCGTCGCGCATGGTCTGGACCATGGCGCCGTGGTCGCGCACGGCGACACGCACATCGGCCATGGCCTGCGCCAGGCCCTCGCCCAGGGCGTCGCGGCGTTCCTGCGGCAGGGGGTCGATGACCACGATGATCAGGGAGTCGCGACGACCGGCCTCGACCTCGACGATGGGGTGGAACAGGGCGCGGACGGTGACGCCCGCCTCAGCCAGTTCGCCCAGGACGCTGTCGACCAGGAAGGGGCCGTCGTCCTGCAGGATAAGGATCTGGTCATAGCCGGTGTTGACGCCGGCGGCGTCGGCCAACGGACCGACGGTGATGCGGGCGGGCTCGCCCGCCTTGCGGGCCTCGGCGCCGCGCCAGGCGCCGGCCAGCAGGACCGCCAGGTCGTCTCCGCCCAGTTCGGGCGTCTCATCCGCCGAATAGTCGTCGAAGGCCTGAGCCAGCAGGGTCTTCTCCGCCGCGCCCGGCGGCGCCGCAATCCGCGCGTAGGCCGCCTCCAGCGCTCCCAGGTCGGCGGGAACGGCGGGAACGATGCGCGAAGCAGCGGACATGACTCAGGTCTCGAACGGCGCGG
Organism: Brevundimonas sp. UBA7507; assembly: GCF_002478355.1. NCBI lineage: Bacteria > Pseudomonadati > Pseudomonadota > Alphaproteobacteria > Caulobacterales > Caulobacteraceae > Brevundimonas > Brevundimonas sp. UBA7507. Next base: position 56,027 of record NZ_DLNP01000018.1, read on the forward strand.
TGGAAAACCGCTGGGGAAAACAGCCGCACCTTAGCGTCCCCGGCGAGAACGGCTAGGCCGCCCACGCCCCGAAAGACGGGGAATTTCAGTGTGCACCGCACCATGTGGCGCAGGAGGCCCAGTTGGGGACTGTTTTAGCCAGGCTCGCCGCAGAACAGAGAAATAAAAGCCCCAATTCAGCCGTGATCGGACAGAAGCGCGCGTCGGCATGAAGGGAAATCGGCCCCTGAAACGAACAAGGCCGTCGAACGGAGTCCGACGGCCTGCTCGGTCCGGCGCTCAGGAGGGGGAGGGGAAGCGCCGGCCTGGGACGTCGCGGTCCGGGAGGGGGAGGGGAGGACCGCGTCGTCGTGTGAGGATGAGATAGGCGTCGATTGCGGCAGTTCAAGGACAAGAAGACGAATATTTCTAGCTTTAAGCCTGCGGCGGGACGTCGCGCCCCAGTATACGATTCAACAGGGTAGAACCGCCCCGATTCTTGGGTGAAGATTCAGTTTTCTTATCCGGTTTCTTCGTTTGCTTGGCGGCGTAGGGTTCGCCGTCGCCCGACAGCAGGACCGCGATCCAGCGCGAGCCCTTGAACTCCGCCAGGATGGCCATGGCCATCACCGCCAGCGGGGTCGACAGGAACATGCCCGCCACGCCCCACAGCTTGCCCCAGAAGGCCAGGGCCAGAAGGACGACGATAGGGTCGATATTCTGATTGTCGCCCTGCATCCGCGGCTGGACCAGATTGCCGACCAGGAAGAGCAGGGTCTGAAGACCGACGAAAAGGATCAGGGCGGGCCAGTAGCTCTCGAACTGGACCAGGGCGAACAGCGGGGGGGCGCAGCCCGCCACGGCGCCGCCCAGCACCGGAATGAAGCCGACGATGAAGATGACGAAGGTCCAGAACTCGGCGTTCTGAAGCCCCACCGCCCGCATCAGCCCCCAGGCCACGACGCAGATCATGGCCCCAGTCACGGCCTGGACCCACAGATAGCCCTCGACCCCGCCGCGCACACGTTCAAACACCTCCAGCGCTTCCTGGCGCGGGCCGCGCTCGGGGAACATGCCGACCATCTTCTTGCGGAACCCCGCCTGCGAGGCCAGCAGGAAGCCCAGGTAGATCATGACGAAGAAGGCGCCGGTGGCCGCGCCCTGCACCTGGAAGGCCGTCGTGGTCAGCCAGCCGCGCATGTCGATGCCGGCGATCATGTCGTGCAGGGTCGGCGGATCGCTGATCCCGACCAGGGCCGAGACGTCGCGGCTGATCTGGTCGATGCGCGGGCCGATGCTGCCCGCCACGCCCGAGGCGTCGGTGAAGAAACCCGCCGCCCCGTCGACGATGATCCAGATCGAGGCCAGGAAGCCCAGCACCACCACGATCAGGGCCGCCGCCCCCGCGAAGCGCGACGGGATCGGCGTGCGTCGCTCGATGGCGCGCTTCACCCCGTCGATCATGATCATCAGGAAGACGGCCATGGCCAGAGGCGTCAGGATGTCCCTGAGCCAGTAGAGGGCCGCCCCCGCCGCCACGACGGCGATCAGCACCACCGCATTCGTGGCCGGGGAGGAATGACTGACGGTGATGGGAAGCTTCATGGCGGAAGTGTCGTCGTGGCCGGGAACGGCGTCAATCGCTGTAAACCGCGGCGGTTCCGCCTTGCGGCGACGGCGCGGTCGATTAAGCATGGCGGGGCACGCAGGAGACCCGCTTCATGACCGACGCCCCCGCCCTGTTTCTCGGCCAGTCCTTCGAGGGCGCGGCCGAGCGCCTATTGCTGAACCGGGCCAATCGCCACGGCGTCGTCGCCGGCGCCACCGGCACAGGCAAGACTGTCACCCTGCAGATCATGGCCCAGGGCTTTTCCGAAGCGGGCGTCCCGGTCTTCTGCGCCGATGTGAAGGGCGACCTGTCAGGCATCAGTCAGGGCGGCGGCGTCGAGAAGTTCGCCGAGCGTGCGGGCAAGATGGGTCTGACCTTGAACGGCAAGTCGGCCCCGGTCGTCTTCTGGGATCTGTACGGTCAGAAGGGCCACCCCATCCGCGCCACCGTGTCCGACGTCGGTCCTGTGCTGCTGGCCCGGATGCTGGAGCTGAACGACGTGCAGGAGGGGGTGCTGACCGTCGCCTTCCACGTCGCCGACAAGGAAGGTCTGCTGCTGCTGGACCTGGAGGATCTGCGCGCCCTGCTGGCCTATGTCGGCGAGAACGCCCAGACCATCGGCCGCGAGGTCGGCAACGTCTCGCCCACCTCCATCGCCGCCATCCAGCGCGCCCTGCTTCAGCTTGAACAGCAGGGCGGCAAGGCCTTCTTCGGCGAACCGGCCCTGCGTCTGGAAGACATGATGCGCACCGCCCTGGACGGCCGGGGGCAGGTGAACGTGCTGGACGCCACCCGGCTGATGAACAGCCCGCGCCTGTACGCCGCCTTCCTGCTGTGGCTGCTGTCCGAGCTGTTCGAGCAACTGCCCGAGATCGGCGACCCGGAGAAGCCGCGCCTGGTCTTCTTCTTCGACGAGGCTCACCTGCTGTTCAACGACGCGCCCAAGGGCCTGCTGGAAAAGGTCGAGCAGGTCGTTCGCCTGATCCGCTCCAAGGGCGTCGGCGTCTATTTCGTCACCCAGAACCCGGCCGACATTCCCGACAGCGTCCTGGCCCAGCTGGGCAACCGGGTGCAGCACGCGTTGCGCGCCTATACCCCCGCCGAACAGAAGGGCCTGCGCGCCGCCGCCCAGAGCTTCCGCACCAATCCCGCCTTCGACACGGCCGAGGCCATTCAGGCCCTGGGGGTGGGCGAGGCCCTGGTGTCGACGCTCGATGAAAAGGGCGCGCCGACCGTGGTGGCCCAGACCAAGATCCGTCCGCCGGATTCGCGCCTCGGCCCGGCCACCGAGGCCGAACGCGCCGCCACCATGGCCGCAAGCCCCGTGCGCGGCGTCTATGACACGGCGGTCAACCGCGAGTCGGCCGAAGAAGTGCTGAACGCCCGCCGCGCCCAGGCCGAGCGCATCGAAGCCGAAACGGCCGCGGCGGCGGCCGAAGCCAAGGCGGCGGAAAAGGCGGCGCGTTCGGCTCCGGCGCCGCGCGCGCCGGCCTCGCCCCGCCCGCGCGCCTCGTCCAACCGGCAGACGCCGATGGAGGCCCTGACCAAGTCGGTGCTGCGCACCGCCGGCTCGACCATCACCCGCGAACTGCTGCGCGGCGTGCTGGGCAGCCTGAAGAAGCGCTAAGGCCTCAACCCAGCTCGACCGGACGGCCGTCCTTATAGACGTCCGTGACCTTGATCCCGGCCAGACGGTCGGGATCGACGGTCACGGGGTCCGCATCCAGCAGGACCATGTCCGCCAGCTTGCCGGACGTCAGCGAGCCCTTGCGGTCGTCCTCATAGTGCTGCCAGGCGGCCCACAGGGTCATGGCCTTCAGGGCGACCTCGACCGGCACGCGCTCGTCCGGCCCCAGGATGTCGCCCGAGCGGGTGCGGCGGGTGACCGTGGCCGACAGCACCCGCAGGGCGTCGGGATTGGCCACCGGGGCGTCGTGGTGGCTGGTGAAGCGCATCCCGCACCGCCACGCCGAGCCGCACGGCGAGATGAACTCAGCCCGACGCGGCCCCAGCACGGAATCGCGGTGCCAGTCGCCCCAGTAGAAGGTGTGCATGGGGAAGAAGGAGGGCACGATTCCCAAGGCCTTCACCTCGTCCAGCTGGTCCATCCGCGTCGTCTGGCCGTGGATCAGCACCGGGCGCCGGTCGCGGGCGCCATGCTTGCGGCTGGCTTCGCGCACGGCGGCGATCATCAGGTCGATGGCGGCGTCGCCGTTGGCGTGGACTTCAATCTGCCAGTCGTTGGCGAAGGCCAGGTCCACGGCGTCCAGGGCCTGCTGCTCCGTCACCGCCGGATAGCCGCGCCAGGAGGCGGGCTGACCTTCGGGCGGGACGAAATAGGGCTGGGACAGCCAGGCCGTCTTGGCCTGGGGCGAGCCGTCCAGCGTCAGCTTGACCCCGCCGATGCGGAACCGGCCCTGATAGCTCCGCCGATACAGGGGCGTGGCCATGACGTCGGTCGAGGTCAGGATGTCGGGGAAGGACAGGATGTCGATGGGCAGGGCGTCCGCCTCGGCCAGTCCCGCCACCATGCGGCAGGTGTCGGTGGAGGACCGCCCGTCCTGGGCGGTGGTGTATCCGAAACGGGCGTAGTAGCGCGCGCCCTCGACGATCATCTGGCGGTTGGCTTCGGCGTCCAGTCGGGTGAACAGGGCGCCCATGACGGCGAACAGGGCCGTCTCCTCCAGTACGCCATCGGGCTCGCGCGAGCCGTCCTTGCGTCGGAACACGCCGCCGGGCGGATCCGCCGTATCCGTCCCGACGCCCGCCGCGGCCAGGGCTGCGCCGTTGGCCGCGCCCAGATGCCCCGACTGGTGCAGGAACAGCACCGGCACGGCCTCGGATATGGCGTCCAGCTCGTCCCGCGTGGGGTGGCGTCGTTCCTTCAGCTGGGAGTCGTCGTAGCCGAAGCCGATGACCAGGCCGGTGTCGCGCACCAGCGCCTCGTGCCGGTTCATCCAGTCGCGCGTGATCCGCTGCAGGGCGGCGATGTCGTTCCCTTGGCCGTCCGGCGCAGGCAGGAGGTTGGCGTAGCGCGCCTGCAGCCCGACCATGGAGACGTGCCCGTGCGGATCGAAGAAGCCCGGCAGCAGGGTCCGCCCGTCAAGATCCACCAGGCGCGCGCCTCGCCCCGCCGCCGCGCGCACCGCGTCCAGGGCGCCGACCGCCAGGATGGTCTGCCCGCGCACCGCCACGGCCTCGGCCGACGGCTGCGCATCGTCCATGGTGCGGATCGGACCGCCGTGGAAGACCGTCGTCGTCGCCGCGCGGGCCTGGACGGCGCCCGCCGACATCAGACCGCTGGCGGCGGCGCCGGCCATAAACAGCCGCCGGTCCAGATAGCTCCAGGCCCCCTTCGGCATAACCGTTTCTCCCTGTTCGAAAGGCAAAGCCAGAACCCGCCTTCGCGTCAGACGGTTCCGCCATTGGAAATCCGGCGATCTGTAAAGCGGCCTGAGGCCAGGAACCAATGCCTGAGGCGGACATTCATCACGGTTTCAAGCTAGGCCATACCGAACCTCCCCATGTTGTTCACGCCGCTCGCCTCTCTCGCCCTCATGGCCCTCGCCCCCTTGCCTGCCCAGGTCGGCAGCGTTGATCTGAGCCCTGACCTGATCGAAATCGCCGGCGAGGGTCACAAGCGGACCATTCCCTGCCAGGGCCGCCGCGTCGAAATCCAGGGGACCAATCACGACATCACCCTGACGGGCGTATGCGCGGGCCTGGAGCTGACGGGCGTAGACAACAAGGTCTCCATCACCCTGACGCCTGACGCGGTTCTGGAGGTTTCGGGCGCGGGACAGGTCGTGCGCTGGCGCTCCTCGGGCCAGCCGCGTCAGATCGTAGACGGCATCGACAATACGGTTACGCGCGTCCGAGACTGACGCGAACGGCGGCTGATCTAACCGCGCGGGATCAGCCGCCACATGCGCAAGGGGTGGCGCACCGCGCCCGCCTCATGTCCCGCGGCGTCGCCGCGCCCGATATAGAGATCCGCGCGCACCGGTCCGCGAATGGCCGAGCCGGTGTCCAGCGTCATGACCAGGCCGCGATAGCTGGCGCGGGCGCCTCGCAGATTGCCGCCGTCCGCCTCGATCCAGGCCGCCTCGCCGTAGGTCCAGCGTGAGGGATCGACCGCCACCGAGCGTCGCGCGGGCAGGGGCACGCCCGCCGCGCCGGTCGCCTCATTGCCGTCGTCGGCGCTGGTGGTGAAGAAGATGTAGCGCGGGTTCAGCGCCATCACGCGCCGCGCCTCAGGCCCGCGATGGGCCGCCAGCCAGCCGCGGATGGCCTCGCCCGAGGTTCCGTCTCTCGGCAGCAGGCCTTCCTCGGCCATCGGTCGGGCGATGCCGACGAACCTGGCGCCGTTGTCGGCGGCGTAGGCGGCGCGCAAGCGGGCGCCGTCAGGGAAGATCAGAGTTCCCGAACCCTGAATCTGCAGGAAGAACAAGTCTTCGGCCTTCATCCAGGCCAGGGCCGTGGACTGGGCCGATCCCGCCTCGATGGCGGCGCGATCGCCCACGCTGGACAGATTGGCCGGGCGGCTGAGAACCGGAGCGTCGAACTCGGCGTCAGGCGTGCGACGGGCCGGATACTCGGGCGCGAAATAGGCGGTCAGCAGGCCGCGCCCGCCGTCGTCGGTGCGGACTTCGGTCGCCGTGAAGCGGCTTTCAAGGAAGGCGCGGGCGTCGCTGGGATTGGCGCGGCCGGCCAGGGCGCGGGCGTCGCGGCAGGTCTCGACAGCGATGCGCGACGGGCCGCAACCGGCGGCGTAGGCGCGCAGGGCCGCCAGATGGTCCTCCTCGGCCCAGCCGGGCAGTGAGGCCAGATTGAGGTCTCCGGCGACAGGCGGAACCGGCGGCGACACCGGCGGCGGCAGGGGGACAGGACCAGGCGTCGGCGGAACCGGACGCGGCGTCGAGGCGCAGGCCGCCGCCAGCAGGGTCAGGGCCAGAACGCCGGACAGGCCGCCCAGCCGCCCAAGCGGAGCCGTAAGGAGACGGGCCGCGCCCGTCTGATCGAGGGGCGCGGACCGTGCGATCATCAGGCGGTCGCCGGCTCGACGCGGGCCAGGGCCCAGTTGGGGTCCGAGGCGCCCAGGCGGCGCTCGAAGGTCCATATCTCGGCGGTGCGGCGCTCTTCGGTGACGGTCTCGCCGCCCGAGGGCGTCAGCGAGCCGCGCACCTCGGCCAGGAAGCGCACCTTGGCCAGGGCGCGGTCGCCCTCGGTCGTGGCCAGCTCCAGATCGGCGCGCGGGGCATGGACCAGTTCGACGCTCTCGGCGTCGCCGCGCGCCTCTCGCGCCGCGATCCCGGCCTCGAACGATCCCATGACCTTGTCGGTCAGCAGCGGACGCAGGGCGTCGCGGTCGCCCTTGGCGTAGGCGCGGACGATGGTCTCATAGGCCTGACGCGCGCCTTCCAGGAAACGGTGCGGGTCGAAGTTCGGATCGCGCGTCTTCAAGCCTGCGATGGCGGCCGTCAGCGCGGGGTCGACAACGGGGCCGCGCGCGGCTTCAGGCGCGCCGGCAGGGGCTGCGGGGACCGGAACGGGCTTGGGATTGTCCTCGGGCTGACGGCCGACCTTCTTGCCCAGCACATTATAGAGTTGGAACAGCAGAACCGCCGCGATGACGGCGAAGATCACGATCTGAAAGGTCACCGGCACGGTGGGTTCCTCGACTAGTCAGGCCTCATCTTCCCGACAGGGAAGCGCCTCGGGTTTCTCCCCAAAGGCGAAAGGGCAGCTCATACAACGTGATTAGGGGTCGATCCGGGCGGGCGCAAGGCGAAGCGAGAGGCGAACGCGGGTCTCGGCGTTGCGACACAGGGTCTCGCCATGCTACCGCCGCCCCCTCAGACCCGCCTCCAGGGGGAGCGGGACGCCTCATTCCTATAAGACGGTTTCCAGACTCATGACCGACGCCACGCCGCCCGCCGACGCCAATGGCCAGACGCACGATCAAGCCCAGCCTCAGGGCGGCCAGCCGCAAGGCCCCGGGTTCCGCATCCTGGCCCAGTATGTCCGCGACCTGTCGTTCGAGAACCCCAAGGCGCCGGACAGCCTGCGCATCGACGGCAAGCCCGCCATCGACATGGGCGTCGAGATGAACGCCCAGGGCCGCCCGGACGGCCTGTTCGAAGTCGACCTGAAGCTGTCGATCAAAGCCACGGCCGACGACAAGACCCCGGTGTTTCACGTGGAACTGCTCTACGGCGGCCTGTTCGCCCTGCAGGGCGTCCAGCCGCAGGACATCGAGCCCCTGCTGTTGATCGAGTGCCCGCGCTACCTCTTCCCCTTCGCGCGCCAGGTCATCGCCCAGGCGACCTCGGACGGCGGCTTCTATCCGCCCTTCATGGTCGATCCGATCGACTTCGCCGCCATCTACGTCGCTCGCCAACAGCAGATCGCCGGCGCTCCGGCCGAAACCGGCCAGGCTTGATTTAGGTCGCTAACGCGAGGCGCGCGGCGCCTCGCTGCTTGAGCGACTATCCATGGGAGAGAGGGGCGTCTGGTCGGACGCCCCTTTTTCTTGCGCAGGAGGGCCGATGCTCAAGGTCATCGCCGAGGACTTCATCAAACCCGAGCATGTCGAGACTGTACGGCCCCTCTATGCCGAACTGGTGCGGCTGACGCGGCAGGAGCCCTTGTGCCGCGCCTATGACCTGTTCGAGGATCCCAAACAGCCCGGCCATTTCATCTTCATCGAGGAATGGCCTGACCAGGCCGCGCTCGACGCCCACTGCGCCAGCGAACATTTCCAACGCCTGGTCCCCCAGATCGACGCCCATCAGATCCGGCCCGGAACCTACATCCTGATGACCCCCGTCCCGACGGACGCGCCGGTTCAGGCGGCTTCTTCAGCCTCGGTCTCGACCGTCACTCCGTAGCCCGCCCACAGGCTGAAGTACTTGATCGTCTCCTTAAGGAAGGCGAGGTGGGCGGCCTCTTCCTCGGCCGTGACGAAAGAGGGCAGGGGACGCGGCCGGGCGCCGTAGGCGACGCGCTCCGCCGTCTCGGCTACGCCGCCGCGCGTCGAGGTCAGGTCCAGCGCGCGCTCCTTGCCGCCGCGCAGCTCCAGATAGACCTCGGCCAGCAGACGGGCGTCGATCAGGGCGCCGTGCAAGGTGCGCTCGACCAGGCTGATCTTGTAGCGTTTGCACAAGGCGTCCAGCGAATTGGCCATGCCCGGAAACCGCTTCTGGGCCAGGGCCAGGGTGTCGATCCAACGATCCTGCGTCGGCGGGGTGCGGCCGATGCGGCCGATCTCGAAATCGATGAAGTTGCGGTCGAAGTTGGCGTTATGCGCGATCAGGGGCGCATCGCCCAGAAACTCCATCAGGTCATCGACGACCTCATGAAACTTGGGCGCGTCCTTCACCTTGTCGTCGGTGATGCCATGCACCTTGATGGCGTCCGGCGGGATCAGCCGCTCGGGGTTGATGAAGCGGTGAAAAGTCCGCCCCGTCGGCAGCAGATCCTCGATTTCGATGCAGCCCACTTCGATCAGCCGGTCGCCCGTCTTGGGATCGAAGCCGGTGGTTTCAGTGTCGAGAACGATTTCGCGGGCCATGCCCCTTAATGCCGGGGTTCGGCCCTCAGCGAAAGGGTTCAGCCCTCCAAGGCGCGACGGATCGCCCGCGCGACCGCCAGGCTGCGTTCCGCCTCCTCGTGGTTCTCGTCCTCCAGATGCCAGGCGGCGGCGAGGCAGGCGTGGCAGAAGCCCCAGGCCATGACGGCCTTGGCGGGCCGCCCGACCGCCGGCCCCAGGGCTTCGGCCAGGCGCCGCGCCCGTGCGGGATCGGTCCGGAGATCCTGCCGCTCCAGCGGATTGTAGAGCAGATTGGCCGCGTCATAGGCCGGATCGCCCAGGACGCCGTGCGGATCGATCGCCAGCCAGCCGCGCGGGCCGTGCAGGATGTTGTCGTGATGAAGGTCGCCGTGCAGCGGCCGGATCGGCGCTCCCTCGGCCATCAGGCCCGCCGCCATGGCCGCCGCCTCGCCAAACAGCCCGCCCTGTCTCGCCGCCTCAAGCCCTAGGGCGGCGAAGCGGTCCGCCATGGTCTGAAGACCTTCGGCCGGGCGATCCGAAGGCGCATGGAGCGCGCGCAGCACGTCGGCGGCGATGCGGGTCGCGGCCTCGTCGCCCTCCGTCTCCAGCACGGCGGACAGAGGGCGGTCGCCGGCGTCCTCCAGCCATTGCCAGGGGCCCTGGGCGCCGAGCAGACGGATCGCGCCCGACCCGTCGCGCCAGCGCAGCCAGGCCACGGCATGGGGCGCATCCGGCGCCGCTTGCGGGCTCAAGCGCTTGAGCACGCTGGTGCGGCCGTCGGGCGCGATGGCCCGCCAGGCCGTTCCGCCCACGCCTTCGGCCAGCAGTTCCAGACGGCCCAGGCCCCAGGCGGAAGGCGGCGCGGGCTTCCAGTTGGGTTCGAGAACCTTCGCCACGACCGCCCGCACCTGGTCGCGCGCGGCCTCCAGACCATGTCCGGTATCGATCAGGAAGTCGGCGCGGGCGCGCTTTTCCGCATCGGGCGTCTGGCGCGCCAGGATGGCGTCGAACCGCTCGCGCGTCATGCCGGGGCGGGCCAGAACGCGCTGGGCCTGAATCTCGGCGTCGGCCGTGACCACCGCCACGGCGTTGACGAAGGCGTCGCCCCCCGTCTCGAACAGCAGGGGGATGTCGACGACCGCCAGACGCGCCCCGCCTTCCGCCGCCGCCTTCAGCGCTTCGGCGCGGTCAGCCGCGACCAAGGGGTGGACGATGGCCTCCAGCCGCTGGAAGGCGTCCTCGTCGCGGCCCAGGGCCTCGGCCAGGCGCAGGCGGTCGACCGCGCCGTCCACGACCACGCCGGGGAAGGCCTGCGCCAGCGGCGCGACCGCCGCGCCGCCGGGGCCATAGAGGCGATGAACGGCGGCGTCGGCGTCCCACACCACAGCGCCCTCGTCGGCGAACATCCGGGCGGTCGTCGACTTGCCCATGCCGATCGAGCCGGTCAGGCCCAGGACGATCATGCCGTCTCTCCCAGATGGTTCAGCAGGATGGCGCGCAGGTCCAGCGTCGGCGGCGGGCGGCGGAAGATGGCCTCGAACGACGGCGCCGCCTGGCCGATCAGCATGGCCAGCCCGTCCACCGTCGTCAGCCCTCGCGCGCGAGCCGCCGCCAGCAGGGGCGTGACCACGGGCTTGTAGGTCATGTCCATGACCACGGCCGAAGGCTTCAGCGCCGCCAGCGTGATATCGGGCGCGACGCTCAGGGCGTTGATGACCAGATCGGCGCCCTCCAGCACGTTCGCATCCGGGGCCACCGACACCGCCGGACCGAGATCATCGGCCAGGGCCTCGGCCCGTTCCCGCGTGCGGTTGAGAATGGACAGGGCCGCGCCCGCCTCAATCAGCGCGCCCGCGCCGGCCCGCGCCGCGCCGCCCGCGCCCAGCATGACGACGGTGGCGCCGTTCAGCTTCAGCTTCGGCGCCTGTTCGGCCAGGGCATAGAGCACGCCCGCGCCGTCGGCGCTGTCCGCCCGCACCCGCCCGTCCGCGAAGACCAGGATGTTGGCCGATCCCGTCATCTGCGCCGCCGCCGCAGCCTCGTCCGCCAGGGCGAAGGCCTGCTCCTTGAACGGCGCCGTGACGTTGACCCCGGCGATCAGCCCCGCGCGCCCCGCCGCGACCAGGGCCTCGAACCCGGCGGCGTCCCTCGGCGCAAAGGCGACGTAGGCGCCGTCGACGCCGCCGGCCTCCAGCCAGGCGTTGTGGATCACCGGGCTGAGCGAATGGCTAACGGGATTGCCGACGATCCCGCCCAGCAGGGCGGCGCCCGTGATGCGGCCGACTGACGATCCGCTCATGACGCGATCACGCCCGCGCGTCGCAATTCGGCCAGGACAGGCCACAGCGGCAGGCCCAGGACGGTGAAGTAGTCTCCCTCGACCGCCTCGAACAATTGCGAGCCCAGCCCCTCCAGCCGATAGGAGCCGACGCAGGCCAGCAAGCCCTCGCCTTCCGTCGCCAGATAGGCGTCGAGGAAGGCGTCGGAAAAATCGCGCATCTTCATCTCGACCGTATCCGCGCCGGACCAGACCACCTGGCCGTTGCGGGCCAGGGCGGCGCCGGAATGCAGTTGGTGCGAGCGGCCGCGCATGGCGCTAAGGCGTTCGCGCGCAGCCTGAAGCGTCGGCGCCTTGGACACCAGTCCTCCCTCGAACGACAGGGTCTGATCCGCGCCCAGCACCCAGGCGTCGGCGTCATGGCGCGACACCGCCAGCGCCTTGGCCCGCGCCAGCTCGACCGCCAGCTCGACCGGATCGACGCCCGGCGTCTTCAGGGCGTCCTCATCCACGTCGGCGACTTGGACGGCGAAGGGCACGCCGGCGTCGGTCAGCATGGCGCGGCGCGCGGCGCTCTTGGAGGCCAGGATCAGGCGTTCGCCGTCGGTCGTCGTCACATCGGGGCTCCCAGCTTGCGGCCGCGCCGCTCGCTCAACAGGTTAATGATGGCGGCCGCCGTCTCTTCGACCGAGCGACGGGTCACGTCGATGGTCGGCCAGCCGCGCCGTTCGAAGGCGCGGCGCGCCTTGATGGTTTCCTCGCGCACGGCGTCATGGTCGACATAAGCCGAGGCGTGGCCCGCGTTCAGCCCATCCAGCCGGTTGCGGCGGATCTGGACCAGGCGATCGGGCGAGACGGTCAGGCCAACGACCAGCGGCTTCTTCAACTCTGTCAGCCGCTCGCCATCCTCCTGGCCGGGAACCAGGGGCACGTTCGCGGCGCGAATGCCCCGGTGCGCCAGATAGATGCAGGTCGGGGTCTTGGAGGTCCGGCTGACCCCGCACAACACCACATCGGCCTGCTCCAGCTGCTCCAGCGTGCCCTGGCCGTCGTCGTGGGCGATGGCGTAGTCGAGGGCGCCCATGCGGTTGAAATAACCCGTGTCCAGGGCGTGCTGCGCCCCGACCCGCGCCGAGACGTCCGCGCCCAAATAGCGCGACAGGGCGCCGACCAGCGGATCCAGCGCCCCGATCTGCGGCATCTGCAGCTGGCGACAGCCTTCCTCGAGCTGTTCGCGCAATTCGCGGTCGACCAGGGTGTGCAGCACCACGCCGGGCGCGGCCGCCACCTCTTCCAGCACCCGGTCCATCTGCTTGGTCGAGCGCACCAGGGCGTAGATGTGCTCGATGGGAATGACGCCGTCGAAGCGGGCGACGACAGCCTTGGCCATGGCGTTCAGCGTCTCGCCGGTCGAGTCCGACACCAGGTGGACGTGGAAATAGGTGGCCAGGCGCGAAGCGCCGATCGGTCGGGCGGGGCTCATGAGATCGGCGTCTCCTTCCAGGCGGCGGTCGGATCATCCCCGCGCCCTGTTGAAAAGCCGGGGCGCCGTTCGTGAAAGACCGGGCGCCGAATCCTCTAGCAAGCCTGGCCGCCGGTCGCGAGCGGGGATCGCGGGCGCCGTTGTGATGATCGGCGCCGGAGTCGTCCGCCTGGGCGCCGAGGATTCATCCCGTGCTGGGGGCAGGACATTTTGTCCAACAACGGCGCCTGCGGATTCACCCACAACGGCGCCCAGAGGCAAGCCAGAGTCTGACGGGCGTTTCACGGCTTATCCCCATGACTCACACCCCGCCTTGTAAACGCCTGGGTTTCCACGCCGCGATCAGGGGACAAGCGGGGGTCGAACCGGGACTGCCCGCAGTTATCCCCGCGCTCCCCGGCCCTGCTTCCACCTACCAATTCTTTCAATTCTTAAATCTGAATAGGGATTGAGGCTTGGGGGTGTGCATCCTAAAGCCCGAAGCATGAGCACGCCCCTTCTGATCCAGGCTCTCCAGGGCCGAACCCTATCCCGCCCGCCCGTGTGGTTCATGCGTCAAGCCGGGCGCTACCTGCCGGAATACCGCGCGCTGCGAGCCAAGGCGCCGGACTTCATCGCCTTCTGCCTGAATCCGGAAATGGCGGCGGAAGCGACCCTGCAGCCGATGCGCCGGTTCGGCTTCGACGCCGCCATCGTCTTCGCCGACATCCTGCTGATCCCCGGCGCCCTGGGCCAGAAGGTGTGGTTCGAGGCGGGGGAAGGGCCGCGTCTCGGCGCTCTGCCGTCAGTGCAGTCCATGGCCGACAGGGCTCAGCAGGCTGGAGAGGCCCTTAAGGCCGTGGGCCAGACGCTCAGCCTCGTGCGCGCGGAACTGGAGCCTGAACGCGCCCTGATCGGCTTTGCCGGGGCGCCGTGGACGGTCGCAACCTATATGCTGGACGGCGAAGCGCGCACCATCGGCAAGGGCGAGCGCGCCGCCGCCCGCACCTACGCCTATACCAACCCCGAGCTGGTAACGGGTCTGCTGGACGTGCTGGTGGAGTCCACCGCCCACTATCTGAAGATGCAGCAGGACGCCGGCGCCCAGGTGCTGAAGATCTTCGAGAGTTGGGCCGAGGGCCTGCCTGACGATCTGTTCGAGACGCTGGTGTTGAAGCCGCACCAGAAGCTGGTGGCCCGCGTTCGTGAACTGGGCGTCACCGTGCCGTTGATCGGCTTCCCGAGAGGCTCGGCGGCGCTGGCCGAACGCTACGCCCGCGAATGCGACGTGCAGGGCGTGGCGCTGGACACCGCCTGTCCGCTGGACATCGGCCGGCGGGTTCAGGCGATCAAGCCTATTCAGGGCGCGCTGGATCCCTTGTTGCTGCGGGCGGGCGGCGACGCCCTGGATCGCCGCGTCGATCAGCTGATGGAGGCCTGGGGGCAGGGCCCGTGGATCTTCAACCTGGGCCATGGCATCCTGCCGGACGTGCCGATCGCTCACGTCGAGCAGGTGTTGAAGCGGATCGGCGCCCAATGAGCCGGACCGCCACACCCCCTGAGGGACGACCCAACCGGCGCGTGGCGGTCGTCCTGACCAATCTGGGCGGTCCTGATCGTCCCGAAGCGGTCAAACCCTTCCTGTTCAACCTGTTCAACGACCCGGCCATCATCGGCCTGCCGGGGCTGTTCCGCACGCCGCTGGCGAAGTTGATCTCCAGCCGTCGCGAGACCTCGGCCCAGGCCAACTACGCCCTGATGGGCGGCGGCTCGCCCCTGCTGCCCGAGACGCAGAAGCAGGCCGAGGCCCTGTCGCGCGCCCTGGCGGACGCTTCGCCGGGCGACGACAGCCGGGTCTTCATCGCCATGCGGTACTGGCATCCGCTGACCGAAGAGACGGCGGCGGCGGTCAAGGCCTTCCAGCCCGACCAGATCGTCCTTCTGCCCCTCTATCCGCAGTTCTCGACCACCACGACGGCCTCGTCGCTGAAGAAGTGGACCGAGTGCTACGACGGACCGGGCGAGACTCACGTCGTGTGCTGCTATCCGGACGCCGAGGGCCTGATCGAGGCCCAGGCCCGTCTGATCCGGCAAACGCTGGACAAGGCTGAAGGCAGACCGGTGCGCGTGCTGTTTTCGGCGCACGGCATTCCGGAAAAGCTGGTCGCAGCCGGCGATCCCTATCAGGCCCAGGTCGAGGCGACCGTGGCCGCTGTCGTCGAGCACATGGGCCTGACCGACTGGGCCATCTGTTATCAGAGCCGGGTCGGACCGCTGAAATGGCTGGGGCCGGCCACGCCGGACGCCATCGAACAGGCGGCCAAGGACGGCGTGGGCGCCGTCGTCGTGCCCATCGTCTTCGTCTCCGAGCATATCGAGACCCTGGTCGAGCTGGACATGGAATATGGCGAGCTGGCGCATAAGGTCGGTTGCGCGCCCTATCTGCGAGCGCCGACGGTCAGCGCGGATCCGATCTTCATCACCGCCCTGGCCGATGCGGTCGGACGGGCGCTGGAGACGCCGGGGACCGCGCCGCAGGGCGCCTCGCAGGGGGGACCATGCGCCCACTTGAAAGCCTGCCCATCTGGCTGTTCAAAGAGCTCAAGGGCGGCCTGAGGGGAGCGACATGGACTATTACAACCTGGCCCGCGGGCTGCACATTCTGGCGGTGATCGCCTGGATGGCCGGCATGCTCTTCCTGCCGCGTCTGTTCGCCTATGACGCCGAGCAGAACGCCAAGCCCGAGCCCCTGCGCGGCGAGATGCAGGCCCTGCTGCGCGTCTGGCAGACGCGGTTGCTGCGCATCATCATCAACCCGGCGATGATCCTGGCCTTCGTCTTCGGCGGCTGGCTGCTGTGGCTGCGCAGCGGCGACGGCGCCGACTGGTCCTTCGCGCATCAGCCGTGGATGATGACCAAGCTGATCGGCGTCTTCTTGCTGGCGGCCTGGCACGGCTTCCTGGCGGGGCAGCGCAAGAAGATCGCGGCGGGAACGTCGAAATATTCGGGTCGCTTCTGGCGCATGACCAATGAGATTCCCTTCGTCCTGGCCATCATCATGGTGCTGTCGGTGACGATGGAATGGAGTTTCTAGGGCCCCTAGCGCGGGCGACGCGGTCGCCCGCTGTTTGAGGGCCCTTGACCGGCACGGGTCTTTCGTGGTTCCGCTGCGGTGAACCGTGCGGCCGATCCGTGGCAGCGCGGTCCCTCTCTTTTCGCGACGCCTGCCGGTTCGAACCTGCGGGAGATCGTCGCCCTCCCTCCCAGCCCCTGAGGCTGAAGCCATCGACGACCTTCTGCTCCTGGGCGCCCTGCGGTGTCCGGGTGCGCGAACGAGCACGCCATCATGACCGATACGCCTGAGACGCCGGAAACCGAAGTCACTGAAAACACGGTGGAAACGCCTGTTGAGCGGCCGCGCCGCACCCTGAGCCTAGGGGGCAGCCGTGGGGCGGCGCCGGTCGAGGAAGCCGCGCCCGAAGAACCCGTCGCGCCTGTCGTTGAAGACGACGACCACGGCGTGGACACGACGGCCGAGGAGGATGACGAGGACGATGACGGCGAGCCCATTGTCCCTAACGGCCGCATCACCCTGCAGGAACTGAACGAGAAGACGCCGGAAGACCTGGTCGCCTTCGCCGAAGGCCTGGACATCGAGAACGCCGGCAACCTGCGCAAGCAGGATCTGCTGTTCGCCATCCTCAAGACCTTGGCCGACGAAGAGGTCGAAATCATCGCCTCCGGCGTGCTGGAGATCCTGCCGGACGGCTTCGGCTTCCTGCGCAGCCCTGACGCCAACTATCTGCCCGGCCCGGACGACGTCTATGTCTCGCCGTCGCAGATCCGCCGCTTCGGCCTGCGCTCGGGCGACACGGTGCACGGCGCCGTGCGCGGTCCGCGCGAGGGCGAGCGCTACTTCGCCCTGCTCAAGGTCGATACGATCAACTTCGAAGATCCGGAGATGGTCAAGACCAAGGTTCTGTTCGACAACCTGACGCCGCTCTATCCGGAAGAGCGGCTGCACATGGAAATCCAGGATCCGACGCTGAAGGATCGCTCGGGCCGGGTCATCGACATCGTCGCCCCGCTCGGCAAGGGCCAGCGCTGCCTGATCGTCGCCCCGCCGCGCGTGGGTAAGACGGTGATGCTGCAGAACATCGCCAAGTCGATCGAGCGCAACCATCCGGAAGTCTTCCTGATCGTCCTGCTGATCGACGAACGTCCGGAAGAAGTCACCGACATGCAGCGCACGGTGAAGGGCGAGGTCGTCGCCTCGACCTTCGACGAGCCCGCCACTCGTCACGTCGCCGTGGCCGAAATGGTGATCGAAAAGGCCAAGCGCCTGGTCGAGCACAAGAAGGACGTGGTGATCCTACTGGACTCCATCACCCGTCTGGGCCGCGCCTACAACGCCACCGTCCCGTCGTCGGGCAAGGTGCTGACCGGCGGCGTCGACGCCAACGCTCTGCAACGTCCCAAGCGCTTCTTCGGCGCCGCGCGTAATGTGGAGCAGGGCGGTTCGCTGACCATCATCGCCACGGCCCTGATCGACACCGGCAGCCGCATGGACGAGGTGATCTTCGAAGAGTTCAAGGGCACCGGCAACTCGGAAATCGTCCTGGACCGCAAGGTCGCCGACAAGCGCATCTTCCCGGCCATCGACGTGCTCAAGTCCGGCACCCGCAAGGAAGACCTCATCACGCCGAAGGACCAGCTGGCCAAGACCTATGTTCTGCGCCGCATCCTCAACCCGATGGGTCCCCAGGACGCGATCGAGTTCCTGCTCGACAAGCTGCGCCAGTCGAAGAACAACTCGGACTTCTTCCAGTCGATGAACACCTGATACTGGCCCTAGCGCCGCCCGCGCGGCGGGCGGCTGCTTGAGGGCTGTTTCACGTGAAACACGCGAGGGCGTCATGAAGCTGAACATCGAGATCGACTGCACCCCGGCCGAGGCCCGGGCCTTTCTGGGCCTGCCGGACGTGACGCCGCTCAACGATCATCTGGTCGCCGAGATGCAGAAACGCATGGACGCCAACATGGCCGCGATGCAGCCCGATGAACTGATGAAGACCTGGACCAGCTTCGGCGTTCAGGCCCAGGACCAGTTCCGCCGCCTGATGGAAGCCGCCGTCACGGGCGCGGCAAAACCTTGAGCCTGACGGCGTGAGCGACACCATCTTCGCCCTCGCCACTCCGCCGGGGCGGGGGGCCATCGCGGTGCTGCGCCTATCGGGTCCGGCCACGGAAACGACGCTGACGGCGCTGGGGGCTGGGGGACTGACGCCACGCCTGGCCTCGGTGCGCAGTTTGCGCCAAGAGGGCCGTCTGATCGACGAGGCTCTGGTGCTGCGATTCGTGGCTCCGCGCTCCTATACGGGCGAGGACTCGGCCGAACTGCATCTGCATGGCGGTCGCGCCGTGGTGGAGGCGGCCAGCACCGCCCTGATCGCCCTGGGCCTGCGCCCTGCCGAGCCGGGCGAATTTACCCGACGGGCCTTCCAGAACGGCCGCATGGATCTGGCCCAGGCCGAGGCCGTCGCCGACCTGATCGACGCGGAAACGGACGCCCAAAAGACCCAGGCTCTGGGCCAGCTCGACGGCGCGCTGTCGGCGGCCTACGCCGGTTTCCGCCGCGATCTGCTGAAGGCCCTGTCCCTGGTTGAGGCCGAGATCGACTTCCCCGACGAGGAAGTGCCCGACAATCTGGCGCGCACCGCCGGGCCGATTCTGGATGCCCTGGCCGCCGACCTGCGCGCGGCCCTGGCCGATTCCGATCGCGGCCGACGGGTGCGCGAGGGTTATCGCATCGTCCTGATCGGCGAGACGAATGCGGGCAAGTCTTCCCTGTTCAACGCCCTGGTGGCGCGGGAGGCGGCCATCGTCACCCCGATCGCCGGGACGACGCGCGACGTGTTGGACGCGGACATCATGATCGGCGGCTACGCCGTCACCTTGTCGGACACGGCGGGTCTGCGCGATAGCGACGATCCGGTCGAGGCGGAGGGCATCCGTCGCGCCCGCCTGCGCGCTGAGGGCGCCGACCTGCGTCTATGGGTTCGTTCGCCCTCTACCGAAGGCGATACGGATCCGGCTTTCGGCTTCATCCGTTCCTCGGACCTTCAGGTGTTGAACAAGTCCGACCTGGGCGCCGTGGCGACATCGCCCGATCTCGAAGCCTTGAGCGTCAGCACGACGACGGGGCAGGGGCTGTCTGAACTGCATGACTGGATCGCGGCTCGCCTGGCCCGCGACCTGTCCGGCGCCGACTTCCCGGCCGTGACGCGTGAGCGCCATCGTCGTCGCCTGGCGGAAGCTCTGACCGCGGTTGAGGCAGGGCGTCGTGCGCTCGATCTGGCGCCGGAGATGGCGGGCGATGATCTGCGCCGCGCCGCCGACGCCCTGGCCCGCGTCACCGGGGCCATCGGGGTGGAGGACATTCTGGGCGAGGTCTTCTCCTCCTTCTGCATCGGCAAGTAGGGCCCGGCTTTCGCCTGTTTCACGTGAAACAACGGTTCTCGAGCCGGTGGCGATTTCGGCTCGAATGGACTATGTGGACGCCATGAGTTCGACCCCCGATCATACCTTCGATGTCGTCGTTATCGGCGGCGGCCACGCCGGATGCGAAGCCGCGACGGCCGCCGCGCGCGCGGGCGCCCGCACCCTGCTTCTGACCCAGAAACTGGAGACCATCGGCGAGATGAGCTGCAACCCGGCCATCGGCGGCCTGGGCAAGGGTCATCTGGTGCGCGAGATCGACGCTCTGGACGGCGTCATGGGGCGTCTGGCGGACGTGTCCGGCATCCAGTTCCGCATGTTGAATCGCTCCAAGGGCGCCGCCGTGCGCGGTCCGCGCAGCCAGATCGACCGTCGCCTGTATCGCGAGGCCATGCAGGCCGAGCTGGCCGACTATCCGAACCTGACCCTGATGGCGGGCACGGCCGAGGGCCTGATCCTGAACGGCGAGCGGGTGGTCGGCGTGACGACAGGGGCAGGGGAGACGATCCGCGCTGGCGCCGTGGTGCTGACGACCGGCACCTTCCTTAACGGCGTCATCCATCGCGGCGATCTGCGCATTCCAGCGGGCCGATATGGCGAAGACCCCTCGACGGGGCTGGCGGGCGATCTGCACGCGGCCGACCTGATGATGGGGCGGCTGAAGACCGGCACTCCCGCGCGCCTGGACGGTCGAACCATCGCCTGGGATCGGCTGGAGATGCAGGCGGCCGACGATCAGCCCGCGCCCTTCAGCTTCCTGACGGACCGCATCGAGGTGCCGCAGATCGCCTGCGGCGTCACCCACACGACGGAAGAGACGCATCGCATCATCGCAGAGAATCTGGGCGAGAGCGCCGTCTATGGCGGACGCCTGTCGGGGCGCGGTCCGCGTTACTGCCCCTCGATCGAGGACAAGGTGGTGCGTTTCGCAGACAAGACCAGCCACCAGGTCTTTCTGGAGCCGGAAGGGCTGGATGACCCCAGCGTCTATCCGAACGGCATATCGACCTCGGTGTCGGACGCGACCCAGCTGGCCTTCCTTCACACCATGCCGGGGCTGGAGAAGGTCGAGGTCTTCCGCTTCGGCTACGCCATCGAGTACGACTATGTCGATCCGCGCGAACTGACCCCGGCGCTGGAGGTCAAGAAGCGCCCCGGCCTCTACCTCGCGGGCCAGATCAACGGCACGACCGGCTATGAAGAGGCGGGAGCCCAAGGGCTGATCGCGGGTCTTAACGCGGCTCGCGCCGCCGCCGGTTCCGACCCGCTGATCCTCGGCCGGGATCAGGCCTATATCGGGGTGATGATCGACGACCTGGTGACGCGCGGCGTCACCGAACCCTATCGCATGTTCACCAGTCGCGCCGAATATCGACTGACGCTGCGGGCGGATAACGCCGACCAGCGCCTGACGCCGATCGGCATCGAGGCCGGGATCGTCAGCGCCGAGCGCGCCAGGGTATGGCTGGATAAGGCTGACCGGTTAGACCGGGCGAACCATGTTTCACGTGAAACACAGTTCACGCCCAAGGAGGCGGGGGCTCTGGGCATCACCGTCAATGCGGATGGGCAACGCCGCTCGATCCGCGATTTGCTGGCCTTCCCCAACGTGTCGCTGGATCAGTTTGTTTCGGTCCGGCCCGAGATCGCTGACTGGCCCGCCGCCGTGCGCGAGCAGGTGGAGATCGACGCCGTCTACGCCGGTTATCTGGACCGTCAGGCCCAGGACGCCGAGGCTCTGGGGCGGGAGGAGGGGCTGTCCTTGCCTGCTGATCTCGACTACGCGGCCATCGGCGCCCTGTCGAATGAGGTGCGTGAGAAGCTGGCCATGATCCGACCTCTGACTCTGGGCCAGGCCGGGCGGATCGAAGGGATGACGCCGGGCGCCCTGACGGCGCTGCTGGCGCATGTGAAAAAGGCCAAGGGTGTGGAAGCCGATCTTGCGGCGGTCGTCGCCTGATGTCGGACGCCATTCAGACCTTCCGCGCCCAGACGGGCGCCAGCGACGCCAACATCGCCGATCTGCAAGCCTTTCTCGCCATGCTGACCGAGGCTAATGAGGTGATGAACCTGGTCGGGCCGGATACTATTCCCGACTTTTGGAACCGCCATGCCTGGGACAGCGCGCAGCTGTTGAACTTGGCGCCGGAGGCCAAGACCTGGGCTGATCTGGGGGCGGGGGCGGGCTTTCCCGGCGTGGTCCTGGCGATTCTGCTGAAGGGCCGCCCGGGCGCCCATGTCTGGCTGATCGACAGCCTGGGCAAGCGGTGTCGTTTCCTTCAGACCATCGTCGATGCGCTGGATCTGCCCGCCACGGTCGTCAACGGGCGAGCTGAGGAGCAGACGATTTCCGTCGACGTCGTCACCGCGCGCGCAGTGGCGGCGATGGACAAGCTGCTGGGTTATGCACAGCCCTACTTCCAACGCGGTGCAAAAGGCCTGTTTCTCAAGGGAGAGAAGGCCGAGGCTGAGTTGAAAGAGGCCCGCCGGGTCTGGCAGTTTGAAGCTGAGCTTACGGTCTCGCGCAGCGATCCGCGCGGCCGCATCGTTTCACTGGGGAGCCTTCGCCGTGTCCGTTGAGTCCGTAAAGCAGCCCCGCGTGCATGAAACCCGCGTCCTGGCGGTCTCCAACCAGAAAGGCGGGGTGGGCAAGACCACGACCGCCATCAACCTGGGCACCGCCTTGGCGGCGATCGGGGAGAAGGTGCTGATCGTCGACATGGACCCGCAGGGCAATGCCTCCACGGGTCTGGGTGTTCCACGTGAAACACGGCGGGTGACGATCTATGACGTCATCGTCGACGGCCGTCCGGTAGACGAGGCCGCCATTGAGACCGCGGTGCCGGGGCTGTTCATCGTCGCCGCCGACGCCGACATGTCGGGCGTCGAGATCGAGCTGAGCCAGGCGGATCGCCGGTCCTATCGCCTGCGCGACGCCCTGGCGAAGCAGGGGGGCAATGGTCATGCCCGGTTTGACTATGTGCTGATCGACTGCCCGCCGTCGCTGAATCTTCTGACGCTGAACGCCATGGCGGCGGCCGACGCCGTCCTGGTGCCGCTGCAGTGCGAGTTCTTCGCTCTGGAGGGCCTGACCCAGTTGATGCGGACCATCGACATGGTGCGCCAGAGCCTGAATCCGGCGTTGGAGATTCAGGGGCTGGTCCTGACCATGTATGACCGCCGCAACGCCCTGTCGGGTCAGGTGGCGGCCGATGTGCGCGCCCATTTCGGCGACAAGGTCTATGACAGTGTGATTCCTCGCAACGTCCGGGTGTCCGAGGCGCCGTCCTTCGGCAAGCCGGCGCTCATCTATGATCTGAAATGTGCGGGCAGCCAGGCCTATCTGAAGCTGGCCCGTGAACTGGTGGCGCGCGAGCGTCAGCGCCGTCAGGCCCTGGCCGCCTGACCTAACTTGTAAAGCAACGGAAACAGCATCTTGTCCGAACGTCAGCGTGGTCTGGGCCGGGGTCTCTCGGCGCTTCTGGGAGAAAACGCGCAGGAGCCTGTCGCCGTCGACGCGACCGGCCCGGCGCCGGCTGGCGTGCAGCGGGCGCCGATCGAGGCGCTGAAGCCAAACCCGGACCAGCCGCGCAAGATCTTCGCCAAGACGGATCTGGACGAGCTGACGGCCTCCATCCGTGACAAGGGCGTGCTGCAGCCCATTCTGGTGCGGTCGCAACCGGGCGAGCAGGGCGTCTGGCAGATCATCGCCGGCGAGCGCCGCTGGCGCGCCGCCCAGGCCGCCCGCCTGACCCAGGTGCCGATCGTCGTGCGCGAGATGGACGACATCGAGGTGCTGGAAGTCGGCGTCATCGAAAACGTCCAGCGCGCCGACCTGAACCCGATGGAAGAGGCCAACGCCTATGCTGTCCTGATGGAGCGCTTCGGCCGCACCCAGGACGCTTTGGCCGGGGTGGTGGGCAAGAGCCGCAGCCATGTCGCCAACACCTTGCGCCTGCTGCAACTGCCCGAGGCGGTGCGCGAGCATGTGGTGCGGGGCGATCTGTCGGCCGGCCACGCCCGGGCCTTGATCACGGCGCCGAATGCCGAGGAACTGGCGACCGAGGTCATCGCCAAGGGGCTGAACGTCCGTCAGACTGAGGCCTTGGCGCGTCGCGCGGCGGAAGGCCCGAAAACACTCAAGGCCAGGCCGGTCATGAGCGGCGAGGGCGCGGCCGATATCGCGGCCCTGGAGCAGGATCTGTCCGACGCGCTTGGCCTGAAGGTCTCGCTGTCCGACAAGGGCGGCAAGGGCGAGATCACCGTCAAATACGGCACTTTGGAACAGCTCGACGACCTTTGCCGACGCCTGATGCGGGGCTGACGCCCAATAACGAAAAAGCCCGTCCAGGAACGAGCCGGGACGGGCAAGTCGGGGATGAGAGCGAGTGCTGACACGACAGCAGGTGATGACGCGCATGACTCGATCGATGATCGAGGACCGATCAACGCCATAGAAATCCACTATATACGTTTATGTCAATACAGCTCGTTTGGCGTATTGGTCAGGGCTTGGGGACGTCTAAGCGGAAAGAGCGGCGCAGGGCCTTGAAGGGCTTGTTTTTCGCGCAGGGCTGCTAGGATCGGCTCATGAACGAAATTTCCAAGAAATCGAGCGCTGCTGAGGCGCTCAAGCGTGCGCTGGCCGCGAAGAAGACGGCTCAACAGGATGGCGGCTTCGTCGGCATTGATGGAGCTCGCAAGGCAGAGCGGTCGATGCAACGTCAGGCGGCGGCCTTGAACAAGCCCGCCTTCCGTCGCGCCTCCAAGCGAGGCTGAGGGACGCCGCCGCCGTCTCGTGCGCGCCTTAAAGCCCCATGCGCTTGGCGCGAGCGGCGATCTCCAGCAGCAGGCGTTCGGCGATCAGGGCTTCGGGCATGCCTGTGGTCTTGGTCATGACGTCGGCGGTGTTGATGCTGTCCTGCACTTCGTCGAGCAGTTCGAGCCGCCAGGCGCGCGATTGGCGCAGCATTTCCGCTTCCTGTTTCCAGAACACGCCGGCGGCCTTGGCGGCCTCCTTGGCGCCCGCGCCGTTGGCTTGCAGGACATTGATCCGGCGCAGTTTTCCGAGATGAAGCGAGGCCATGCGTACGGCCATGACGGCGCTTTCGCCTTCGGCCAGGGCGCGGCGCAGACCCGCCTGGGCGGGGCCGGGGCGGCCGCCGAAGGCCTGCAAGGCGGCGTCTGACAGGGAGGCGTCGGGCTCGACCCCCAGGTGGGCGTCCAGCTCCTCGACGTCGATGGTGCGGCCGGAGCCGGGGCCGATGTAGAGGATCAGCCGCTCGATCTCCTGACGCATCAGGCCGCGTTCGCGGGGCAGGCGGGCGACGAAGCGGTCCAGGGCGTCGGAAGACAGGCCCACCTTGTCGACGCCCAGGGCCTCGCGTGTCATGCGGGCGACATCGCCGACCTCGTCTTCATAGCAGGCGATGGCGACCGCGCCCTGGGCCTTTTCGGCGGCCTTGCGCAGGGCGGATTCGCGCCCCAGCGCCCCGGCCTCGATCACCAACATGGCGTCCGGGTTGTAGGCACCCTCGGCGTGGGCGGTCAGGGCGGCGGCCACGGCCTTGTCCACGCCTGCCTTGCCGTCCGACAGCCGGATGCGCACCAGGCGCCGCCCGCCGATCATGCTGAGCGCCGTCAGCGCCTCCTCCAGTCGCACGGCGTCGCCGTCGATGTCGGCTTCGGTCAACAGGGTGACGTTGAAGGGGTCGTTGAGGTCCGGCGTGATCGTGCGGCACAGCGTCAGGGCGCGCTCGGTCACGCCCGAACGGTCCTTGCCGTGGATGACGGCGGCGCGGACGCCTGCGTCCGGCGCCTTCAGGAAGCGGTCGACGTCGGGCCGCTTGGACAGGATCATGCGAAGGCCTTCAGATCCCCGCCAGGACGCGCATCATGTCCAGGCGGATCAGACGGGCCAGGTCGGCGGCGGCCCGGTCCTCGCCGTCCTGCTGGGCGGCGATGGCGGCGTAGGGCTGATCCGCGGCGGCGTAGGTGACGGTCGTCGTCTGCACGCCCTTGATCGTCTCGCCGCCTGCGACGGGGGTCAGGGCCCAGGCGGCCTTGACCGTCAGCTCATAGCGGCTGGCGGTGTCGTCGATGCGGCGGCCCAGAGGGCGGCGGCTCTGCTCGATCTCGGTCGTCAGGCGATAGAGGGGGGCCTGGCCGCCGCCGTCGCGGCCGAAGGCGTCCTCCAGCTGCTCGCGCAGGCGATAGCCCAACCGGTCGTCCGGCGTGGTCACGGCGATGCGCGACAGGCCGCCGCTGACGCCGGTCTCGCCGTACATGGGCGTGAAGCCGCAGGCCGACAGCAGGCTTGCGCCCGCCACGACGCCGAGCAGGGCCAGGCGGCGCATCAGCCGGCCACCAGATTGACGATACGGTCGGGCACCACGATCACCTTGCGAACGCTGAGGTTGTTGGCGGCAAGGTAGGCCTGAACCGTCGGATTGGCGAGGGCGGCGGCCTCGACCGTCGCATTGTCCGATCCGCGCGGCAGGACGACTTCGCCGCGACGTTTGCCGCCGATCTGCACGGGCAGGGTGACCTGGTCCTCGGCGGCCAGGGCCGGGTCATAGACGGGCCAGGGCGCGTCCAGCACCATGCCAGCCTCGCCCAGCCGGGTCCAGCATTCCTCGGCCAGGTGCGGGGTGAAGGGCGCCATCAGCCGCGCCAGGGCGGCCAGGGCGGTCTTCTTCGCCTCGGCGCCCGCCTTGTCGTGTTGGCGGATGGTCGCCAGGAAGGCGTAGAGCTTGGCCACGGCCGAGTTGAAGCGGAAATGCTCGACGCCCTCGCTGACGGCCTTGATGGCCTTGTGCGTCTCGCGGATCAGGGCGGAGTCCGCATCGGGGTTCGCGGGCGCGGCGGCGTCGAAGCCGTCGAACTCGCCCCAGACGCGCTGGACGAAGCGGGCGGCGCCTTCGACGCCCCCGGTCGACCACTGGATGTCGCGCTCAGGCGGGCTGTCGGACAGGATGAACAGGCGTCCGGCGTCCACGCCATGGGCGGTGATGATGTCCTGGGGCGCGACCACGTTCTTTTTGGACTTCGACATCTTTTCGATGTCGCCGATCGTTACCGGGGCGCCGGTGGACAGGCGGGTGGCGACACGCTGGCCGTCCACCGTCTCGATGCGGACGTCCGACGGCTCGACCCAGCGCGGCTTTCCGCTGTCTTCATGGCCGTCGAAATAGGTCTCGTGAACCACCATGCCTTGCGTGAACAGGCCCGCGAACGGCTCCTTCACGTCCATCAGCCCGGCGTCCGACAGGGCGCGGGTGATGAAGCGGGCGTAGAGCAGGTGCAGGACCGCGTGCTCGACGCCGCCGATGTATTGGTCCACCGGCAGCCATTTGGCGGCGGCGGCTTTGTTGATCGGCTCGGCCGCCTTGGGGTCGGCGAAGCGGGCGAAATACCACGAGCTGTCGACGAAGGTGTCCAGCGTGTCCGTCTCGCGCCGGGCGGCGGCGCCGCATGACGGACAGTTGACGTGTTTCCAGGTCGGATGGCGGTCCAGCGGATTGCCGGGCACGTCGAAGGTGACGTCCTTGGGCAGTTCGACCGGCAGCTGGTCGGCGGGCACCGGCACGACGCCGCAGGCCTCGCAGTGGATGACCGGGATGGGGCAGCCCCAGTAGCGCTGGCGGCTGACGCCCCAGTCGCGCAGGCGATAGATGGTCGCGCCTTCGCCCGTTCCGGCGGCTTCGATCCGGCGGATGGCCTCGGCCTTGGCGGTCTCGATGTCCAGACCGTTCAGGAAATCGGAATGGAAGATGGAGCCGGGGCCGGTATAGGCCTCGTCCGCCACGGCGAAGTCGTCGCCCGCGCCCTCGGGGCGGACGACCGGGATCACCGGCAGATCGTATTTGCGGGCGAAATCCAGATCGCGCTGGTCATGCGCCGGGCAGGCGAAGATGGCGCCCGTTCCGTAGTCGGACAGAATGAAGTTGGCGATCCAGACCGAAACCTCGGCGCCGGTGAAGGGATGGACGACCTTCAGCCCCGTGTCCCAGCCGATCTTTTCGGCCTGTTCGATGTCGGCCTGGCTGGCGCCGCCCTTGCGGCATTCGGCGACGAAGGCGGCGACCTTGGGGTCGGCCTCGGCCAGCTGCTTCGAGATCGGATGATCGGAGGCCAGACCCATGAAGCTGGCGCCGAACAGGGTGTCCGGGCGGGTGGTGTAGATCTCCAGCCCATCGTCGAACCCAGCCGGGGCGGAGCCCGCCCAGGCCCATTTCATCTGCAGGCCCTTGGACCGGCCGATCCAGTTTTCCTGCATCAGGCGGACCTTCTCGGGCCAGCGGCCTTGCAGCTCGGCCAGACCGTCGATCAGATCATCCGCATACTGAGTAATGCGCAGGAACCACTGGTTCAGCTTGCGCTTCTCGACCACGGCGCCCGAACGCCAGCCGCGCCCGTCGATGACCTGCTCATTGGCCAGGACGGTGTTGTCGACCGGATCCCAGTTGACCACGCCGTCCTTGCGATAGACCAGGCCGCGCTTGAACAGCTCCAGGAACCAGGCCTGCTGCTTGCCGTAGTAGTCGGGGTCGCAGGTGGCGAACTCGCGGCTCCAGTCCAGCGACAGGCCCAGCAGCTTCAGCTGGTCGCGCATCGCAGCGATGTTGGACCAGGTCCAGTCACCGGGATGGACGCCGCGTTCCATGGCCGCGTTCTCGGCCGGCATGCCGAAGGCGTCCCAGCCCATCGGGTGCAGGACGTCGAACCCTTGCGCCCGTTTGTGACGCGCCACCACGTCGCCCATCACATAGTTGCGAGCGTGGCCCATGTGGATGTTGCCCGACGGATAGGGGAACATCTCCAGAACGTAGTATTTCGGACGGCCGGTGTCGGCGTTGGACACCGAGAAGGCGTCGGCCGCAGCCCATCGGGCCTGCTGGCGGGGTTCGGCGGTCTTGGGCTCGTAACGAGACGGGCTGGGGCGGGCCACGGCGTATCCTGAGGCGGCGCCTCAGGCGCGAAGCTTGAGGCGGGCCTGAGGACGCGTTGAAGACGAAAGGTGAGGGGCGGCCGGTCTTTAGCGACGGGCCGCGTTGGCGAGGTTGAGCTGGCGCGCCTTGGTCAGGATGGCGTTCTCCAGATCGGTTTCGGTCTGGGCCGCGACCGGGGCGGAGACCCAGGCGCCGGCGGCGTCCTTGACTTCCTTGGTGACGGCGACGTTCAGGGCGTCGGCGCGCAGGCGGCGATCCAGGATGAAGACGGTCGCCTTGAAGCGCTCGTTCGGCGCCTGCGGATTGACGTACCAGTCATAGTTGACCACGCCGCCCCACGGATCGGCGCTGGTCAGGGGCATAAAGGACAGGGTGTCCAGGGTGGCGCGCCACAGATAGGCGTTCACGCCGATGCCCAGCTGGGCCTCCATGGTGGGCGCCTTGGCCTTAGAGCCGCCGAACGGCAGGCTGGAGCAGCCCCCGAGCAGCAGGCCCGAGGCGATCAGGGCGACCGCAGCGCCGCGAACAAGAGCCATTCCGTGATCTCCGTGAAAGGGTTTGACGGCGCGTGAGGGAACGTCGCCTGACGACGCCCACGCACGTTCGCGTCAGCAACGCTCTATAACACGGCGAAAAGGGGCGATGACAAGGCGATCTGGCATCAGACTCGACCGATAGAGGCCTCGGTCTGGCCCTTCTGCGTGACAAGGGCGCCACAGCCTGCGCCGGAGTCGCCTGGAACCTGTACCATGGGGCCACGTTCCGTTGACCGTAGGAATGCAGTCCATATCTTATCCCCAGATCAGACGCGGCTCGTTCAGGCGCGTTCTGAGGTCGTCAACGAGGATCGCCGCAGAAAACGAGCGGTCCATAGGGTGGGTGAAATGCGTTTCGTCGCCGTCATCGCTGCAAGCGTGGGCGCCCTGGCTTTGGCCGGGGCGGCGACCGACGCCGCTGCGCAGACGCGCGGCCGCGCCCCTGCCGTCAGCCTGACCGACATCGCCGCTCAGTCGCCCAGCACCCCGACCGCCGCCCAGCGCCGCGGCCTGCGCTGGAACGAGAACGGCCGCTGGGGCCTGAACTTCAACCTGAACCAGCCCGTCGGCCGCGAAGCCGACTGGGGCGACGTCGAGGCCGGGGCCTATTACCGCCTCAGCCCTCGCCTGCGCGTCGGCGCCGCCGCCAACCTGGCCTCGCCGGAAGTCGATCCGGCCCGTGCGCCCGAAAGCGCCGCTGATCGCCGCGCCGCCCCGCGCGTGCGCCTCGAGACCATCTTCAAATTCTGATCCTGAGCGCCTCTCTCAGCGAGAGGTGAACGCTGTCTGGATCGCCTCCACGCCCGCCAGCCCGCACGCGCCTGATTCGCTGAGGGCTTGCGCGTTGCGCGCCGTGACGCCGCCCAGGGCGTAGGCCGGGCAGGGGGCCAGGGCCGCTAGGGCGGAGAACCGCTCCACGCCCAACGCGGGCTTGGCCGCTGAAGCGCCGCCCGCCGGGAAGACCGGCGACAGCACCAGGGCGTGCAGGTCGCGCGCGCCGCGCACCGCCGCTTCCGAATGCGCCGCGCCGGTCAGCAGCCAGTCCGGCCGCCGTCCCGACAGGGCATAGGCCGACGGCAGGGCGCGCTCGGGCAGGTGTACGCCGTCGGCCTCCACCCGCTCGGCCAGGGCGGCGTCCAGCCCGACCAGCAGCAGCACGCCCGCCGCCCGCGTCGCCTCGCGCAGACGAAGCCCGGTTTCGACGGCGTCGGCGGCGCCGAAGGCGCGGTACACGACCCCCGCGCCCGCAGGCAGGCGCGCCGCTGTCTCCCACGGCCGGGGCGTCCGCGTTGGATCGGTGAAGAACAGCAGGGGCGGCAGGGGGCGCGGGCTGACAGGCACCGCTGCGAGGGCTACAGACTGCGACAGGGCCTGGGCGGCCGCCCATAGGGTGCGCGCGTCCTCGGCCATGAGTTCGGACAGGGTCATGACAGCCACTACGCCCGCTTTCGCCGTTTCGTCCATCGCCGACCGCTTCGCCGAGGTGCGCCGCCGCATCCATGACGCGGCGCTGGCGGCGGGCCGCGACCCCGCCTCGGTGGCGCTGACGGCGGTGTCCAAGACGCAGGGCGACGCCGCCCTCGACGCCGCCCTGGCGGCCGGCCAGCGGGTGTTCGGCGAGAACCGGGTGCAGGAGGCCAAGGCCCACTGGGATGAGCGTCGCGCCGCCCTGCCGGACCTGGAGCTGCGCCTGATCGGCCCCCTGCAGACCAATAAGGCGCAAGACGCGGTCGAACTGTTCGACGTCATCGAGACTCTGGATCGCGAACGCCTCGCCGCCGCCCTGGCCGCCGCCGCGCGCAAGACGGGTCGTCGTCCCCGCGTCCTGGTTCAGGTCAATACGGGCGCCGAGCCGCAGAAGGCGGGCGTGCTGCCGGAAAACGCCGACGCCCTGATCGCCGCCGCGCGCGAGGTTCACGGCCTGACGGTCGAGGGGCTGATGTGCATTCCTCCGGCTGACGAAGACCCCGCGCCGCACTTCGCCCTGCTGGCCGCGATCGCCGCGCGCAACGGCCTCTCGGTCCTGTCGATGGGCATGAGCGGCGACTATCTGACGGCGATCGAGGCGGGCGCGACCCATGTTCGGGTGGGTTCGGCCCTGTTCGGGGAACGAAATATGGTCCCTGCGACCTCTTAGGACGCAATATCGCGCCCGGCGCCCTTGGCGTTCGGCTCAAGCCTCGCCATTCTAAAGAGACCATGCGCACGCCCAAGACCATTCTGATCATCGATGACGACAACGACCTGCGCGAGGCCTTGGCCGAGCAGTTGGCGCTTCATGAGGAATTCCGCCCGGCCCAGGCCGCGACGGCGACCGACGGCGTGCGCCAGGCCAAGGAGGCGCGGGCTGACCTGATCCTGCTCGACGTCGACCTGCCCGACATGGACGGCCGCGAGGCCTGTCGCCTGATCCGCAAGGCGGGGGTCTCCACCCCGGTCATCATGCTGACTGCGCAGTCGTCGGATTCGGACGCCATCCTGGGCCTCGACTCCGGCGCCAACGACTATGTGACCAAGCCTTTCCGGTTCGCGGTCCTGCTGGCGCGCATCCGCGCCCACCTGCGCAGCCACGAACAGTCCGAGGACGCCGTCTTCCAGGTCGGCCCCTATGAGTTCCGTCCGGCCTCCAAGCTGATGGTCGACGACAAGGGCAAGAAGGTCCGGCTGACCGAGAAGGAAACCAACATCCTCAAGTACCTCTATCGCGCCGGGGCCAAGCCGGTGTCGCGCGAAGAGCTGCTGACCGAGGTCTGGGGCTACAACGCCGGGGTCACCACCCACACCCTGGAAACCCACATCTATCGCCTGCGTCAGAAGATCGAGGTCGAGCCGGGCCAGGCCCGTCTGCTGCTGACTGACGCCGGCGGCTATCGCCTCCAGCCCTGACATCCAGATGAGCGAGCGTCGCCCGACCCCGCCGCTGGTGGCGCTTCGGGCGTTCGACGCAGCGGCCCGCCTCGGCAGCTTCCGCGAGGCGGCCGAGGAACTGGGCGTCACCCCCGGCGCCGTCAGCCGCCATGTGAAGGCGCTGGAGATGCGCCTGGGCCTGCGCCTGTTCGATCGTTTCAACCGTTCGGTGCGCCTGACCGCCGACGGCAAGCGCCTGGCCCAAGGCGTGGCCGACGCATTCGAGCGGCTGGAAAGCGCGCTGGAGGCCGTGCGGCCGGGCCGCTCGCGCCAGCTGCGCATCACCGCCCTGCCGTCGCTGGCCAGCAAATGGCTGTCGCCGCGACTGCATCGCTTCAGCGAGGAAAATCCGGATCTCGACCTGATCGTCTTCGCCGAGGACCGCATCGCCGACCTGTCGAACGGCGAGGCCGACGTGGCCCTGCGCTACGGAGAAGGCCCCTATCCGGGGCAGGTGGCGCGGCGGCTGGTCAATGAGCGGCTGATTCCGGTCTGCGCCCCGTCCTTCGCCGCCGCGCGGCGCTTGAACCAGCCGTCCGACCTGCTGGACGTGGTGCTGATCCACGAGACCTGGCACGACATGCCCTACGCCGACCGCATGGGCTGGAAGGCCTGGTTCGAGAGCGCCGGGGTCGATGATCCGCGGGTGAGCCACCTGCGCGGCCCCCATTTCAGCCACAGCCATCTGGCGCTGGAGGCGGCCCTGTCGGGACGCGGCGTGGCGCTGACCTCGGCGCCCCTGGCGGCGGACGACCTGCGCGAGGGGCGGCTGATCCAGCCGGTCGATCACGCCCTGACCAACGACCTGGCCTATTGGGCGGTGGTCCTGCCCGAACGGGCGGACGAACCCAAGCTGCGGCGCTTCCTCAACTGGATCGTGGCGGAATCGCGGCTGGATGAGGACGCGGATGCGGATCGGGTGATCTGAGATCACCCGACGCGGCCTAACCGTGGTTTGTCCCGTACAGTCGCGCCGCCTATCTTGAGACCGTTCGGAACTCCCCCGCCGAAAGGAACCAAGTCATGAAACTCGTGCATCCCCGCGCCTCGAGCTTCTCGTTCGAAGGCGTCGTCGTCTTCACCGGCAGCGTCACCCTGATCCTGATGGGCGTGCTGGCCGGGGCCAAGCTGCTGGGCGCAGCCTGAGCTTAAATCAACGCGGGCGCCATTCGCTGAGAAGGGCGCCCGTGGCCCCATCCTCGAAGGCCAGCCGGTCCAGCCGCAGCGCGGCGATGCAGACCGGACGGCTTTCGGCGTCCTTCTGGACGCAGTGGACGGCCTTGCCGTCCGCGAAGGCGGTCAGCCGCCCTTCCAGCCGCAGCGCATAGCCGCCCGGCGCCGGCGTCGGCGCGACGCCCTTCTCCCCCCGAATGACATGGACATAGGCCTGGCCCTGACGACGGCCCAGGCGCGATCCGCCCGTTTCAAACACGGCGGCCAGCCCTGCGGTGCGTTCGGGCTGGACGATTGGCGGCGCCGCGACGTCGTCAACGGCCTTGGCCTCAGTCGTCTTGTCCTCGGCGGGCGTCTTGATCGCCGTTTGAGCCGGCGAAGGCGCGAGTTCCGGGGCGGGGGCGGCCAGAGCCGCTGACGCCGGACAGGCGTCCAGGCCGCTCCACGGCCGGGCGATCCAGAAACCTTCGACCGCTTCCCATTTGTCGACCGCCCCCTCGCGGGTCGCTGGGACCAGGGCTGACGCGCCCAGGTCTTCCGGCGTGATCGTCAGGGTCAGGCTTCCGTCGGCATTGCGAACGAGGCGGGGCAGGCCGCCGGCTTCGCTGGCGACGGTCGCCTCGCCGCCGCAGCCGAAAGGCAGGCGCACCGACACCGTTCGGCCGGTCAGGGCGGCGTCGCGCGTCTGGCCGTCGGCCAGGGCGGTTCCGGCCTCGGTCAGGGCGGCCAGAAGGGCGGCGCGGTTCAGGGTGGAATCGAGCACGACCGTCGGCGGCGGGGCCGGATCCGCAGGGGCGGCCGGTTCCGGCGGCCGCTGGCACCAGGTCAGAAGCGGCAAGGCCGCCGCCAGGGCGAGCGGCGCGGCCAGACGGGTCGTTGTGATCGACATGGAACCAGCCTAACACGAGAAACGCTGATTGGCGCCCCGGCCCGTGATCGCGGTCGAGGCTGGGCTGAAAAAAGGGGGTCTTGCGCGGGTGACGCTGGACCAGATCATCGCTCTCATCGTTTTGATCGCCGTGGTCGGGGTGATGATCCACGGGCGGATGCGTTCGGACGTGGTGGCGCTCAGCGGGGCGGCGGCCCTGCTGCTGTTCGGCGTGGTCCGCCCGGTCGAGGTGCAGAGCGCTTTCGCCAGCCCGGCGGTCATCGCCTTGGCCGGGCTGTTCGTCATCGCCTACGCCATCGAACTGTCGGGTCTGCTGGGCCTGATGATCCGCAAGGCGACGGCGCTGTGCCGGCGTTTCGGCGCGACGGGCATCTGGGTGGTGATCGGCCTGTGCGGCTCGGTCGGCGGCTTTCTGAACAATACGCCGGTGGTGGTGCTGGCCGCGCCCGTCGTGCGCGACATGGCCAAGTCGCTGAAGCTGTCGCCCAAGCGGTTCCTGATGCCGCTCAGCCATGTGACGGTGATGGGCGGCCTGCTGACCCTGATCGGCACCTCGACCAATCTGCTGGTCAACGACATGGCGCGCAACGCGGGCCAGCCGGTGTTCAGCCTGTTCGAGATCACGCCTGTGGGTTTGATCATCGCCCTGGTCGGCGGGCTGTGGCTCTATGTCTTCGGCGCGCGCCAATTGGGCCGCTCGGCGACGGCTGAGGAAGAAGCTGAAGCTGAACGGGAGCGCCTCGCTGCGGAAGCGCAGGCGGTCAAGGGAGCGCGTCGGTGGCGTCTGCCCTTCTCCCTGCCGTCGCTGGTCCGGCTCGGCGAAAGCCGCAACCAGCGCGACGGCACCGGCGACGCCCACCTGGGCGACGTTGATCTCTATTCTTCAGCAGACCGCCCGTTGCAGTGGAAGCGGGCGCTGATCGCCCTGGCGGTCTTCGTCCTGGTGGTGGCGGCGGCGGGCCTGGGAATCGCGCCCATAGCGGCGGCGGCCTTCGCCGGGGCGGTGGCCCTGATCCTGCTGGGCGTGCTGACGCCGGAAGAGGCCTATTCGGGTCTCAAGCCGGACATCCTGCTGTTGATCGCCGGCATGGTTGTGGTCGGCACCGCCATCGAAGTGACGGGACTGGCGGCGCAAGGCGCGGGCCTGCTGATCGAGGTGATCCGTCCGTTCGGGCCGCTGGGCGCCCTGATCGTGCTGTACGGCGTGACCCTGTTCGCGACCGAGCTTTTGTCCAACGCCACGGTGGCCGTGCTGGTGACGCCGATCGCGGTCGCCCTGGCCGAGAGCCTGGGGGTCGATCCGCGCCCCTTCCTGGTGGCGGTGATGATGGCCGCCTCGGCCGCCTTCGCCACGCCCTTCGGCTATCAGACCAACGTCCTCGTCTATCAGATGGGCGGCTACAGCTACATGGACTTCGTCCGCGTCGGCACGCCGCTGAACCTGATCACCTGGGCGGCGGCCATGGTCGCCATCCCGATCTTCTTCCCCTTCTAGGGGCGGGGCGCCTCGAACAGGGCCATCCCGTCCGCATCCGCCTCGGTGATGCAGCGCCAGCCCTGGGCGGTGAAGAAGCGTCGCGCGCCGGGATTGTCGGGCATCACATAGGCCAGACGGCGAGGGCGCTGGGCGAGGGCCTCATGCGCTGTGACGGCATCCAGCGCCCGCTGCGCCAGCCCCTGGCGTCGCCGGGCCGGATCGACGGCGATGTCGGTGACGACCCAGGCGTCCCGTTCGGGATCGGGCGCCACGCCGACGACGGCGGCCAGCATCTCGTCCTGCAGATAGCTGAACTGCCGTCCTTCCTGATCCGCCAGGACAAAGGCCAGCCAGTCCTCGTCCATCGGCCCCAGATGCTCGTCCAGTTCCGCATCGGCGTACCAGGCGCGATAGGTCGCAAAGTCCGTCGCCTCGAACAGGCGCAGACGCTCGCGGGACGCAGACTTGCATCGGCTCAAACGTCGAGATCCATCACGACCGGGGCGTGGTCGCTGGGGCGTTCCCATTCGCGCACCGTGTCGAGGATGCGGGCGCTGCCCTTGACCACGGCGGGCGTCAGGCCGGGCGAGGTCCACAGGTGGTCGAGGCGCAGCCCCCGGTTCGACTTGCGGAAATCCTTGGCGCGATAGCTCCACCAACTGGCCAGTTTGACTGGGTCGGGGATCTGGTCGCGCACCACATCGGCGAAGCCGCCTGCGTCCTGAAGCCGGTACAGGGTCTCGACCTCGCCGGGGGTGTGGCTGACCACCTTGGACATGAAGCGGTGGTTCCAGACGTCGTTCTCGCCCGGCGCGATATTGAAGTCTCCGGCCAGGACCAGAGGCCGCTGGCGGTCGCGGGTCTTCATCTCGGCGGTCAGCCGCTCATAGAAGTCCATCTTGTGATCGAACTTGGGGTTCAGCGCCCGGTCCGGCAGGTCGCCGCCCGCCGGGATGTAGAAGTTCTGAACCTCCACGCCCTCGACCACGGCCGAGACGCAGCGGGCGTGGCCCTCGCGGCAGACGTCCAGCTTGGGGCTGTCGACGATGGGCAGGCGGCTGGCGATGGCCACCCCGTGCCAGCCCTTCTGGCCGCCGACCCGCAGGTAGGGCAGGCCCATGTCGATGAAGGCCTGACGCGGGAACTGGTCCTCGGTGCATTTGATCTCCTGCAGGCACAGGACGTCCGGGGCGTTCTCGGCGACGAAACGGGCGACCTGATCGATGCGCAGGCGGACCGAGTTGATGTTCCAGGTGACGATGCGAAGGCTCATGCCAGCGGGCTTAGCAGCTTGGCGGGGCGGGGTCTAAGCCGGTTGTCGCGCGCATTAAAAAAGCGCCCGGAGCGAAGTCCGGGCGCATGAAGTTCGTCTCTCTCGCCGCCAGGCGGGGATGAATCCGTGGCGGGCGGGACGGCCGCCGCCGTCCTGTGCCCAAAGTGTCACGCCCGGCGAAAAAGGTCAAACTGTCACAAATTCGCCCTGCTTCTTTTTCTGGGCGGCGGATCAGTTGCGGCGATTGCGACGCGTCGGGTCGCGCAGCTGGAACAGGCTGGCGGCCAGGCCCGGCGCCGGTTGCAGCGTGGTCAGCTGAACCCGCGTGCGCGAGCCTTGCGCGTCGGTGATGGTCCATTCCTGCAGCCGCACGGGCGAGCCGGCGAAAGCCAGGATGACCGAGCCTTCATTGGGACGGCGCGCGTCGCGGGCGGTGATGGCGAAGGCGCCGGAGTCCATGCGCGTGATCCGGTCGATCTTCACGCCCTGATCCAGCCGGACCTCGCGCGCCAGGAAGGTGGACAGCGGCGTCTGGCCCAGCGGCGCTTGGCGGAAGACGTTCAGGCGCGGATCCCAGCGGCTGACGTTGTTGCCGTCGGCGACGACCAGCAGGCCTTCCGGCTCGGTGTATTCGAACCGCATCTTGCCGGGGCGCTGCAGATAATAGCGGCCGGTGCGGCGCTGATTGTTCGGCCCGGTCTCGACAAACGTCCCTTGGGCCGTGGTCATGGCGGTCAGATAGGTCTGGGCCTGACGCAAGACGGCTTGGTCGTCGGCCGACAGCCCGGCCTGCGCCAGGACGGCGGCGGGGGCGGCGGCGAGCGCGACCAGGGCGGCGGAGCCGAGGCCGAAGGCGCGGCGGGAAATGCTCATGTCTTTTCTTCTCCCGTTCTGAACGGTTTTCGACCCGGTGAGGGTGGGGGCTTCATCCGGCAGGCTGATGACGCCAGCCTGACCATATTCCGGCGCTCCGATGAAGCGGTGTTCATTGTTTTAGCGTCCTAGCGCTCGCGACGCGGTCGCTCGCTGCTTGAGGACGTGAGGCGTTTAAGCGTCGACTGAACCGCAGGGTTCCTTGGCGTGCGCTCGTGATCGGCGCTGAAGCAGCGAGCCGCTGCGCGGCGAGCGATAGCGGCCGGCGGCAAAGCCGCCGCCTCGGCGCAGCCGAGACTACATAGGGGGCGGCCCGGCCAGCACTTCGCGCTTGCCGGCGTGGTTGGCGGGGCTGACGACGCCTTCCTGCTCCATACGTTCGATCAGGGTGGCGGCGCGGTTGTAGCCGATCTGCAGACGGCGCTGGACGTAGGAGGTCGAGGCCTTGCGGTCGCGCGTGACCACGGCCACGGCGCGGTCATACAGGTCGTCGCCGGTGCCGCCGCCTTCATCGCCATAGGCGCCGTCGCCGTCTCCGTCCGGCTCATCGGTGATCAGATCGAGGTATTCCGGCTCGGCCTGGGCTTTCAGGTGTTTGCAGACGTCCTCGACCTCCTGGTCGCCGACGAAGGGGCCGTGCAGGCGGGTGATGCGTCCGCCGCCGGCCATGTAGAGCATGTCGCCCTGACCCAGCAGCTGCTCGCCGCCCTGTTCGCCCAGGATGGTGCGGCTGTCGATCTTCGACGTGACCTGGAAGGAGATCCGGGTCGGGAAGTTGGCCTTGATGGTGCCGGTGATGACGTCGACCGACGGGCGCTGCGTCGCCATGATCAGGTGGATGCCCGCCGCGCGCGCCATCTGGGCCAGACGCTGCACGGCGCCTTCCACATCCTTGCCCGCGACCAGCATCAGGTCGGCCATCTCGTCCATGACCACGACCAGATAGGGCATGGGCTCGGGCCGGATCTTCTCGCTCTCGTAAACCGGGCGGCCCTGCTCGTCGAAGCCGGTCTGGACGGTGCGTTCGAAATGCTCGCCCTTTTCCTGGGCCTCGCGGGCGCGCTCGTTGTAGCTGGCGACGTTGCGGACGCCGAGCTTGGACATCCGGCGATAGCGGTCCTCCATCTCGCGCACGGTCCACTTCAGGGCCACGACCGCCTTCTTGGGATCGGTCACGACCGGCGCCAGCAGGTGCGGAATGCCGTCATAGACCGACAGTTCGAGCATCTTGGGGTCGATCATGATGAAGCGGCACTCGGCGGGCGAGTGGCGATACAGGATCGACAGGATCATGGCGTTGACCCCGACGGACTTGCCCGAGCCGGTGGTGCCCGCGATCAGCAGGTGGGGCATCCGCGCCAGATCGGCCACATAGGGCTCGCCGCCGATGGTTTCGCCCAGCGCCAGCGGCAGCAGATGGCTCTTCTTGTCGTATTCGCCCGACGCCAGCAGGTCGCGCAGGAAGACGGTCTCGCGCTTGGCGTTGGGCAGTTCGATGCCGATGGCGTTGCGGCCCTGAACCACGCTGATGCGGCAGGCGCGGGCCGACATGGAGCGGGCGATGTCGTCGGCCAGGGCCACGACGCGGCCGTGCTTCACGCCGGGCGCGGGCACCAGCTCATACAGGGTGACGACGGGGCCGGGGCGGATCTGGTCGATCTGGCCGCGCACGCCGAACTCCTGAAGCACGCCCTCCAGCATCTTGGCGTTGGCCTTCAGCGATTCCTCGTCGACGGCGCCGCCGCGCTGGGCGGGCTTGGCCAGAATGCCCAGCGGCGGCAGTTCGAAGCCGCCTTCGCCCGCGAAATCGAAAGCCTGCTGATCGGCGTCGTTGCGGACGGGCTTGGGCGCCTTGACCGCGGCCACCTTGGGCTCGGCCGGGCGGCTGGGGCGGGCTGAGGGCGGGGCGATGGGGGCGGGGGTCGCGTCCTCCCATGGCGGGGTGTAGGCGTCGGGCGCGTCAGCGTCCGCATCATCATAAGCGTCGACGGCGGGAGCTGGAGCCGCCTGGGCGGTTGAGGCGAGCGGGCCGTCGGCCTCCATGTCGTCGGCCTCGGGCAGGCGATGACGCGGCTTGCGGGCCGGGGCGGCGGCCTCGGCGACGGCGCGCGGGGCCTTGGCCGGTCGGGCGGTGCGGGCCTCGGCGCCCTTCTGGGCGGCCCAGCCGGCGGTGTCGGTGAAGTCGCGCAGGCGCAGGCCCACGGTGTAGGCCAGGCTCCACAGCGCCAGCGCCAGGAACAGCAGGCCCAGGATGATGCGCGCGCCGGGGACCTTCAGCGCGCCCAGGCCGTCGGCGGCCAGGCCGGTGACGGCGTCGCCCCACAGCCCGCCCAGGCCCGCCGCCAGCGGCCATCTGGCAGGCGCCGCCGGGGCCGACAGGGCCGCCGACAGCAGCAGCACGCCCGCGACGGCGCAGAAGATCTTGAACGGCGTCGGCTGCAGCCGGTGCTGCAGGGCGTCGCCGATCGCCACCGCCAATCCGAAGGCGATCAGCAGCAGGACGGCGGGCCAGGCCGCCAGCCCCAGCGACTGCATGATCAGATCGGCGAAGGTCGCGCCCGCCCCGCCCAGCCAGTTGGTCGGCGCCTGCGCCGATGCGGCGTTCCAGCTGGGATCCGCCGGATTCCACGAGATCAGGGCCACCAGCAGAAGGGCGGCCAGCATGGCCTGCAGCACCCCCCTGAACCGCACGGCGAAGGGCGCCGCCCAGACGATGCGGACGGTGCTCCAGACGCGTTGGCCGAGCGCGAGGGCGACGGACATGAAGGCGGACCCCCAGAAATGGAACTGAAAGCGAGACTCCGCCCCTTAGTGCCTCGCATAAGGTTAAAGCGGCATTTACCAGCCCGGTCTTTGCGAGCGGGGATGAGCCCTTATGTCCCATCAGGCAGGCGGGCTTGTGGTGGCGTGACGCGCGATAGGGGCCTAGAACGACAGCATGAGCGGATCGGACGACTACGACATCATCATCGCCGGCGCTGGGCTGGTCGGGGCGACCTTTGCGCTCGCGGCGGCGCAGGGCGGCCTGCGCCCCGTCATGGTGGACCCCCAGCCGTTCACCGCCCAGCTGGCGCCGACCTTCGACGGGCGGGCGACGGCCGTCTCCTACGCCAACTTCCGGATGTTGAAGGCTCTGGGACTGGGCGAGGCGCTGGAGCCGCACGCCTGCCGTATGGACCGCATTCTGGTGACGGACGGCCGCCGCCCCGGCGCCGCAAGCCGCAAGCCCTCGGCCTCCTATATCCGCTTCGATGCGGACGAGATCGGCGATCGCAACGGCGGCGAACCGCTGGGCTATATGGTCGAGAACCGCCGCCTTCGCGCGGCCCTGGCCGAGCTGGTCAAGGCTCAGGGGCTGGAGGTCCGCGCCCCCGCCGCCGTGGCCGATGTGGCCGTCGGGCCGGGTCGGGCGACGGTGACGCTGAAGGACGGATCGACCCTGTCGGCGCCGCTTGTGATCGGGGCCGAGGGCCGCAACTCGACCGTGCGCCGCGCGGCGGGCATCGACGTCTTCGGCTGGACCTATCAGCAGAGCGGCGTGGTCTGCACGGTCCGCATGGAGAAGCCGCACGGCAACGTCGCCCATGAGTATTTCCTGCCGGACGGCCCGTTCGCCATCCTGCCGCTGACAGAGAACCGGGCCAATCTGGTCTGGACCGAAAGCACCCGTCGGGGCGAGGCCCTGCGCTCGGCCTCGGACGAGGCTTTCCACGCCCATCTGACGCGGCGGTTCGGCGACTTCCTGGGCGAGCTGACGATCGAGGGGCCGCGCTTCGTCTATCCCCTGTCGCTGCAGTTGGCCGAGGGGCTGACCGCGCCGCGCATGGCCATCATCGGCGACGCCGCCCACGGGGTGCACCCGGTGGCGGGGCAGGGGCTGAACATGGGGCTGAAGGATGTCGCCGCCCTGTCCGAGGTGCTGACCGAGGCCGCGCGCATCGGCGAGGACATCGGTTCGGAACTGGTGTTGGAGCGCTACGCCCGCTGGCGCCGGTTCGACAACGCTGCCCTGGCGGCGGGCTTTGACGGCTTCGTGCGCCTGTTCTCCAACGACATCGCCCCGGTGCGGCTGGCCCGCGATCTGGGCATGGCGGCGGTCAATCGGATCGCGCCGTTGCGCCGGGCCTTCATGCACGAGGCGGGCGGGGCGACGGGGGATCTGCCCCGCCTGCTGCGCGGCGAGAGTTTGTAAGAGGGGCTGCTCGGCTCAGTCGTGGGCGTGGAGCAGCACGTCGGCGTCGTCACGGCGGTCGGCCTCTTCCACCGCACAGCGCAGGGCCGAGGCCCGGTTCTGGAACAGGCCGAAGAAGAGCCCGTCCGAGGAGGTCAGGCGCCAGACGCGGCCCAGGCGGCGAATCTCGAACAGGACGGGTCGGGCCTTGGCGCGGGCGGCGGTCATGAGCGGGGCTCGGTCTGGAGCAGGCCGTCAGCCTGACGCTGCAGCTGGCGGGCGATGCGCGCGGCGGCCTCGCGGTCCTTGAAGGGGCGGGTGGCGCAGCCGTCCAGGGTGACGCACCAGCCGCCGTCGCGGGCGACGACGCCATAGGCGCGCGGGCGGTGAGGGGCGGCGGGGCGCCCGTCGGGATAGCCGCTCATCATCGCGGGCGGCTCCCGTTGCGGGGCGTGCAGCCGAGATAGAGGGCCAACACGGTCTGGACCATGCGCCAGACGCCGGGTGCGGCGGGCTCGGGCGGGGTTGGGCGGCTCAGCGACTGGTTCAGCAGGGCGCGGCGGCTCATGGGGGGCTCCTTCATGAGACGAAGAAACACCCGACGGCCATAAGGGCGCGATGAGGAAAGCGGGGCGCCGCCTAAGCGCGGCGTAAGGTTTAGTCCAGCGGACGGGCGTCTTCGGCCAGCATGATCGGCACGCCGTCGCGGATAGGGAAGGCCAGCTTGGCGCCCGCCGAAACCAGCTCGTTGCGCTCGCGGTCATAGGTCAGGCGGCCGCGCGTGACCGGGCAGACCAGCACCTCCAGCAGGCGGGGATCGACCGAGACGGGGGTGTTGAAGGCGTCGCTCATGATTTTAAGTGCCCTATCGCTCGCGCCGCGGGCGCTCGCTGCTTGAGGAAGTTTGCGCCCTATCGCTCGCCGCGCGGCGGCTCGCTGCTTGAGGGCGCTGGGCGCCCGTGTCTGGGTTGCGCTTTTATCTTTGGATGCGATCGGACGCTACTGCATCGCCGGACCCGGCTCGTCGTCGTCGGGGGCGACGGCTTCGATGCGCAGGAGGGCGGTCAGGGCCGCTTCGCGCTCGGTCAGGGTCAGGGCCTCCAGCAGGGCCTGTTTCTCGGGCGGATCAAAAGGGAGGGCCATGGCCAGGCTGTTGACCAGGGCCTCCTGAGGCGCGGCGCGGGCCGTGTCCCAGTCGATGTCCATGCCGCGTCCCGCCAGATAGGGCGCCAGGGCCGAGAGGAAGGGCTCGCGGTCGAAATCCTCGGTCGGGTCCGGGGCGCGCAGGTCCGCCTCATAGGGCAGGAAGTCGACACGCGCCTGGCGATAGGGGGTGCGGACCTGCATCTCGGTCGCCACGGCGAAGCGGCACACCCCGGTCAGGGTGATCAGATAGCGCCCGTCCGAGGTCTCGGCGAAGCTGGTGATCCGCCCGGCGCAGCCGACGCGGGTCAGGGGCGGGCGCAGGCCCGCGGGGCCGACCGGCTGGATCAGGCCGATCATCCGGTCGCCCGCCATGGCGTCGTCCACCATGTTCAGATAGCGCGGCTCAAAGATGTTCAGCGGCAGCTGGCCCCGCGCCAGGAGGATGGAGCCCGGCAGGGGAAACACCGGGATCACCTGGGGAAGTTCGCTGGCCTTGACGTAGCCCTGAGCCATGATCGCGCCGTTAGGAGAACAGGATGGAGGACAGGCGCCGTCGTCCGTCGCGGGCGACTTCGCTGTTGGGGCCGGCGGCCTCGAACACTGTCAGCAGCTGCTTGCGCGCGGCCTGGTCGTTCCACTCGCGTTCGGCCTGGACGATGGTCAGCAGGTGGTCGACCGCCCCCTTCAGATCGCCCGCCGAGGCCAGGGCCTGGGCCAGGTCGAAGCGGGCCTCGTGGTCGTTCTTGTTCGCCGCCAGCCGGGCCTCCAGCTCGGCGGTCGCGCCGGTCGGGGCGGCCGAGGCCAGAGACAGCTGGGCGCGTACGGCCTGAACCGTCGGCTCGGTGGAATCGGCCGGGGCCATGGCGATGGTCTGGGCCGCCTGTTCGGCGTCGCCCTCGACCAGATAGACGCGGGCCATGCCGGCGATGGCCTTCTGGTTGTCGGGCTCCATCGTCAGGACGTGGGCGAAGGCCTGGGCGGCGCCGCCCAGATCGTTGAGACCCAGCGACTCCTCGCCCAGCGACAGCAGTTGCTCGACGTCGGTGTTGACGCCTTCTCCGCCGGTCAGCTTGTCGATGAAGGCCTTGATCTGGCTGTCGGGGATGGCGCCCTGGAAGCCGTCGACCGGCTGGCCGTTGACGAAGGCGTAGACGGTCGGGATCGACTGCACCCGCAGCTGGCCCGCATAGGCCGGGTTGGCGTCGACGTCGATCTTGACCATCTTCACCGCCCCCTTGGCGGCGCGCA
This sequence comes from Brevundimonas sp. UBA7507, assembly GCF_002478355.1. Taxonomy (NCBI): domain Bacteria; kingdom Pseudomonadati; phylum Pseudomonadota; class Alphaproteobacteria; order Caulobacterales; family Caulobacteraceae; genus Brevundimonas; species Brevundimonas sp. UBA7507. Next base: position 100,049 of record NZ_DLNP01000018.1, read on the forward strand.
CGGCCTTCTCCAGCGCGGGGCCCAGCGTCCGGCACGGGCCGCACCAGGTCGCCCAGAAGTCGACGATGACCGGCTGATGCTTCGAGGCCTCGATCACGTCGGTCATGAAGGAGGCGTCCGTGCCGTCCTTGATCAGGTCGGGCGGGGTGGTCAGGGACGGGTCGGCGAAGGTCATGGTCGGGTCCGCATGGGAGTCGAAGGAAGGTAACGGATCAGATGGCGTCGGGATGCCTCGCCATCAAGCCGAAAGCGCGCCTTGCCGCAGGCGAAGGCGAGCAGAGCGGAAAAAACAGAGTCCAATTCGTCTGAATCGTCTGAAATCTTCTCCTTCGGCCGGAGTGGATGGCGCACCAGAGTCCTTCTCCCCCAAGGGGAGAAGGAAGAGGAGGGCGCTTCGTCATGCCGTAGCAGGCCGGTGCGTCAGAACGGGGCGTAGCGCCCTACAGCCGGTCCATCCGCAGCCAGCGGGCGTCGCCCAGCCAGGCGGTCTTGAGGGCCTGGTCGGCGGCGGCGGCTTCGGTGGCGCGGCCCTGGGCCGCCTCGGCGCGGGCCAGGCCGTAGAGGGCCCAGCCGTTGTTCGGCGTCTGGGCCAGGGCCAGGCGGAAGGCGTCGGCGGCCAGGTCCGGGCGCCCGGCCTGATACAGGGCCGCGCCCAGCGACTGATGCACCGGATAGTACCAGAAGGCGGGCTCCATATAGGGCAGGGCGGCCTCCAGATCGGCGGCGCGGCGATAATGCTCCGTCGCCTCGGCGGGACGGCCGCGCGCCATGGCCATGCGCCCGTAGGCCACGGCCTCGGCCAGGGCCAGAAGATCGGGCGCGGGCACGCCCTGGGCGACCATGTCGGCCAAGGCGGGGGAGGCCTTCAGCGCGTTCAGCGCCGCCATTTCGCGGTCGAAGCTTCTCTGGTCGCGCAACCGGGCGTGGGCGACGGCGCGGGCGTAATGGCGCATGGCGGCGGCGTAGGGCAGGCGGGCGTCGGGCGCGGGCGCGGCCAGGACGGCGCGCGGTTCGGCGAACTGGGCCAGGGCCTGATAGGGGGCGGCGTCGATGACCTGGACCCAGGCGATGCGGGCCGAGGTCGCCGGGTCCAGCACGGTGCGCAGGCGGCGCGCCTCGCGCAGGGCCGTCTCCATGTCGCCGGCCATCTGGGCCGAGGCGACGATGAAGTGGATGTTGTGCGGATAGTAGCCGTAGCGGACCAGGCTCTCGTCATTGGTGTCGCGGATGAAGGCCTCGTCTGCGCGCGCCGCCGCGAGGTTCAGGCGCATGGCCTCGGCGTAGCGGCCGCGCCGCAGATAGATGTGGCCGGGCATGTGCACCAGATGGCCCGCGCTGGCGGGGCGAGAGACGGTCAGGCGGTCGGCCGCCGCCTCGGCCCGCGCGGGATCGGCGGCCTCCATCAGGTGGATATAGAGATGGGCCGCCTGCGGATGGTCGGGGCTGCGGTCCAGAACCGTCTCGATCAGGCGGATCGCCTCGCTGGTGCGGCCGATCGGGATGCGCTGGTCCGCCTCCCAATAGTTCCAGGGCGTGGTGTCCATCGCCGCCTCGGCGGCCAGGACGGCGACGTCGTCATTGTCGGGAAAGCGGCGCGCGGCGACCAGCATGGCGTCGGCGTAGGCGGCGTCCAGGGCGGGGCGGTCGGCCGCCGGATCGTCGGAGTAGCGCAGGCCCAGGGCGTCGATCAGCGCCTGCTCGTGCGGCGCGGCCCCGGCGCTCAGGACCAGGGCGCGGTTCAGGGCCTTCAGCGCCGCCGCCCGGTCGCGTTCGTCCATCGGCGCGTTGATGTTGGGGCCCAGGGCCATGGCCTCGCCCCACCAGCAGGCGGCGCAGGCGGGATCGCGGCTCTGCGCCTCGCGGAAGGAGCGCACCGCCCCGGCGTGGTTGAAGCCGTAGGCCAGGGTCAGCCCCTGGCTGAAATAGGCCTGGGCGCCGGCGTCGTCGGTCGTCGCCTTGAACGGCGAGGTCGTCAGGTCGGGATAGAGGGGAATGGGCTCGGCCTGACTGGCGGGCGCGGCGACGGCCGAGGCGACCAGCAGGCTGCGGGCCAGGGCGCCGCCGCTGGAACCCGGTCCGCAGACGCCGCCGAACAGGCGCTCGAGGCGCAGCGCCGTTGCGGCGTCGGACGCGGGGAGGGCGGTCATCGGTCCGGCCAGAACCAGACCCGCTCCGCCCACGGCGAAGGCTTTCCAGAACAGTCTCATGCACCGTCCCCTTTCAGGGCCTGACGCGATGAACGTCCGCCGCACAGGCGCGCGTGATGAAGTCGAGAACGGCGATATTACGCCTTGGCGCGCCCCTTAGACAGGGCGATTCCGGGAAACGGGACTTTCCTGGGCGGGCGGCTCACAGGCGGAAGCGGTTGGGGTCTGCAGAGGGTGGAAAGCGGACTCAAAGCATTGGTCTCGCCAAAGGCAAAACTATTGGAAACAACGACTATTATGATGGCGAAACTAATTCTGGATATCGCTCCCTCATAGAGAACTCGATCTTGTCCCAATTTGTCGCAGCATCGGAATTTACGGGAGGAAAGCTCAGCTCCACACTTGAGAGAAGCTCTGTAAAATAATTTATACTTCGTAAAATATTTTTATCATCGGTTGATAGTCTAGCAACATAAGTAGCTACTTGGCCGGTTGGCTCCTCAGCTTCGGTAAAGACCCAGAAGTTGATCATCCCATCCGGGGCTCGCGTAACGCAGCTGAATGTTGGTCGATTCCCTATCTTCAGCGAAACAAGGCGATTTTCTAGATCTGGAGCAGAGAAATCAGGCCGACATAAATAAGGCCACTGATTAGGAATTGAGCTCACATCATACCAAATACTCATGCTGCCTGCGTACGGAGAATCCACTTCGTCGCTGGTGCAAGATTTTGGGTTTGGCGAAAGGCTGGCCGAGAAACCATTAAACACATACCCCATACTCATTGTTTTACAGACTTTTAGGCCATCGGGAAATTTGACCTTCAAACCTTCCGCAGGCCGCGCAGTGCTCTCCCAGGGACGGACGGTGAAGTCGCATCCAGCCAAGCTGAGGCAGAGAGCGATCCCCAAAGGGGTAAGCAGGTAATCTGGGGCGAGTCGCATGGACATCTTAAGAGCAAGAATGGCGGGGCGAAGATGCAAGCACGATTATATCGAACATTTCACCTTAGCTTGAAAGCTAGGTTTCCAACGTCCGCAATGGGTCGTGAACCGAAGTTCGCTTAAGGGTGGGGAGCGGTTATCAATCTGCTAGTTTCGTCGTCGCTTTGGGGGAGCCGGATGGAAAGACGCATCGCTACTGTAGGCAAGGCCTCGGCAGTCACCGCTTCGCTGCTATTAATCGTGACAATGGTCGGAATAGCTCTCCCTGTTCCGGGGCAGAGAATGGATGGTCCCTTGGGGGCAGATTGCATGCTCATGGCGCAGGCGTTGCGCAGCACGCCTCCTCCTTATCGCGTGATCGGTTCAGATCGTGCCTGTGACTGGCGGGGCTTGGGGTTCCCACATGCCGTGGCATACGAACAACTTGCTCCTGGGACGGAGAGCGGGGGCAGCACAGTCGAAGCCCCGAGATACAGCCTTGGTGGTTTTAAAGCTGAGGTCGGAGTTGGGATGGTTCTGGCGGCGCTTGCCGGGTCAGGCCAGGACTGCACTTTTTACCGCTTCTGGGGCATGTGGCATCGCACAAGGTGCGTGGATACGTGGATAGCATAACGTCGCTAAGCGTCATGAAGCGAAGTTCGCTTAGGGTGGCTTGCGGACGTTGCCTAGAACCCGTCGCAGTGCGACGGTCGTGGCATGTTTGAGGAAGCTCCCAAAGCACGCGCCGACATGACAAGCGGCACAGTCTACGCGGTCACCGGGGAAGGGGGCTGGACCTACTACGGCCAGGTTACGCCCGATAAGAGGATCGGCTTTTTTCGCTTTCGGAGTCGGGAAACTGCGGAAGTCGCAGAGGTGCTAGCTGCTCCGGCGATGACGGTAATAACCGTGGGTGTGCAGAGCATCACAGCCGCATTGCGCTCCGGGCTATGGAAAAAGCTGGGCCGCTTCGCCATTGCGCCCGCTGTTGCTGAACCTCGCCCATCTGTTCAATGGCCCGTCGGCACGCTCACGGTGACTGTTTGGACGGCCAAAGGCACTTGGGACACAAGGGTAGAAGACCCAGCTATTCAGGACATGGAGATCATGGCTGGTTGGGATGCCGAGCACCATGTGGCACCTCGCCTGACGGCGGATTTTGGCGAGGAAAAAGCGCCATGGCATGTCGGGGGGCCGATATGGCGGCAGCGACTGATTAAACAAGAAATGGCTTCCCGTTTTCCAGACCAGCCATGGCATGCCCTAGCGCAGGACTGGGTGCCTCCTAAGGTCTCCTAAGAGTCGCTTCCAGACATAGCCTACAGCCTGAGAAGTCGCCGTTCAGTCCAGCGCGTCGAAGTCCACTACGATCGGCTCGCGGTCCAGCAGTGCTAGGACGCGGCGGAAGCTGTTCTGGCTCAGGGCGGTGGTCGCCGTATTGGCCAGGGGGTGGAAGTTGACGACAGCGGCCTCCCACAGGCGGCGGTCCAGCACGAAGGTCACACGGCGGTCTGCATCGTTGATCAGGCCCAGGGCCGTGACCGAGCCGGGGCGCACGCCGAGCGTCTCCCACAGCAGGGTCTCATTGCCGAAGGACAGGCGGTCCGAGCCCATGGCGCGATGGGCGCGCTTCAGGTCGATGACCGTGTCCTGGGCGGCCGAGATCAGCCACAGGCGGCCCTTCTTGTCCTTGAGGAACAGGTTCTTGGTGTGCAGGCCCGGCAGGGCGGCCTTGAGGTCCAGCCCTTCCTCGACGCGGAAGACGGCGGGGTGGTCGTGGGTGGTCTGTTCGATCCCGTGCTCGGCCATCCAGGCCAGCAGGCGGGCGCGGTCGTACGCGGGCTCGTGCAGGACGTCGGAGGCGGGATCGGCGGCGATGGCGGTCATCTCGGTCTTGTCGGGCGGGCGGCGAGGGCGATAGGGGAGGAAGCCGACCCTCGGGGTCGCCGCCTTATTCGTCAAGCTTGGGAGCCGCGTCTTGGAACTGGAATGCTATCCGATGAATGCGCGTCCGTGCGACCTGGTGCCGGGCCGCCAGTCGCGCAACTGGATGGACGCCTTCGCCAGCCGTCACCCCTATCGCTGTCTGCCGCTGACTATGGCCAACACCACGGGGTGGGAGATCCTGTGCCCCTTCGGCTTCACGGCCGAGTGGAACGGCGGGCCGTCGCAGACCGACATCAAGATCACGCCGGACCGGCCGCAGCCCGATCTTGACCACTTCGTCACTTCGCACTTCTCGCGCGGGGTGCTGACCATGCACCCGCAGTATCTGTTCCGCACGCCGCCGGGCTGGGGGCTGATCGCCCAGGGCTCGCCCAACCACGTCAAGGACGGCATCCAGCCGCTGAGCGGCCTGATCGAGACGGACTGGCTGCCCTTCCCCTTCACCATGAACTGGATCTTCACGCGGCCGGGGCGGATCAAGTTCGAGAAGGGCGAGCCCTTCTGCTTCATCCTGCCCGTCGAGCATCGCAAGGTGGAGCAGTTCGAGCCGGTGATCCGCTCGCTGGAGTCCAATCCTGGCATGAAGGGGCAGTTCGAGGCCTGGAACCGATCGCGCACCGATTTCAACACCCGCCTCGCCTCGGGCGACCCCGACGCGGCCAAGGAGGCGTGGCAGCGCTTCTACTTCAAGGGCGAGGTGCCCGAGGCCCTGGGCACGGCCCCGGCGACCCACGCGAACAAGCGCCGCCTGAAGAACCCGCGCATCGGCTGAGGCCCAGCGCCTGATGCAGCAACGCCCGCCTCCGTCGCCGGAAGCGGGCGTTGTCATGTCTGGCGCCTCTCGCTGCTTGAGCGACGCAGCTGGCAGCAAGGGCCGCTCAAGCAGCGAGCCGCCGCGCGGCGAGCGTTAGCGGCCTGCTTAATACGTGGGACGCATCACGCGCGGGCCGAGGTTGTTGATGACCTCGCGGGCGTCGAAGGCGTTGACGTCGCCGGCCGGCTTGGGACCGCGGCCCATGACGATCTCGGCCGTGGCCTCATAGCGGTCGACCTGGCGGATGTCGCGGTCCCGGCCCCAGTAGGGATCCCAGGTGCTCCAGTAGCCGCGCTGGTAGAAGCGCCAGGACGGACCCCAATAGGGGCCGTAGCGGTCGTAGTAGAAGGGATCCGGCGTCGTGTAGAACCGGGTGTCGCGGTCCGTGGCGCGGGTCACGGTGGCGAACCAGTCGTAGCCGTTCTCGACCGTCAGTTCGGCCGAGCGCAGCAGCAGGGACATCTCGACCTGGTCGCGCGAGGTGACCGAGTTGCCCGAGAAGCTGACGGCGTAGCGGTTGGACTCCAGGCGCTGCTCGGCATAGCCGCCCTGACCCTTCGAGCCGACCGGCTGATAGGGGGTGGCCGTCGCACAGGCGCCCAGGGCGAGCGCGCCCGCCAGGGCGATCAGCACCGGGGTTTTGCGAAGCTTGATCATGGAAGTTTCTCCTTGAGCGTTCATTGAACGCCCGTCGGTCTGAACGAGGGGTGAATGGTCAAGTTCCCGATCGCCCGTTCCGGACGGATCACAGACGCGAGACGATGAGGACGGCGGCGAGGAGCAGAAGGCATCCGACCACAATGCCGAAACCCTTGCGGAAACGCGGCGCGGTCATCTGTCGCGCCAGGGCCGCCCCGCCCAGGCCGTAGGCGCACATCGACAGGCCGTCCATGCCGACGGTGGTCACGGCGAACAGGGCCAGTTGGGGCGCCAGCGGACGGTTGATGTCGAGAAAGGGCGGCAGGACGGCGGTGAAGAACAGGATGGCCTTGGGGTTGGCGATCTGGACCATGAAGCCGTCGACCAGGGCGCTGCGCCCGCGCTTGACCTCGATGTGCGAAGGCTCGGCGGCCGTGGCGAAGGCCCCTCTCAGGGCCTTGATCCCCAGCCAGGCGACATAAAGGGCGCCCAGGACGGCGATGACGCGGAAGACCTGGGGGAAGGCGATCACGAGGGCGCCCAGGCCCAGGGCGGCGGCCCCGAACCACACCAGGGTGGCGGTATTCATACCCAGGACGGCGGTCAGGGCGGCGGCCTTGCCCTTCTCCATCCCCGTGGCGACGGCGAAGATGTTGGCGGGGCCGGGCGTCACCGCCATCACGGCCATGACGCCGAGAAACGCCAGATACAGATGCGGGTCGACAGGTAGCGTGGCCATAAGGCCCTTTCGGGCGCATGCGAGCTCAGGTCAAGCCGGGTCTGAACCCAGGCCGTTCAACCCAAGCCGTTCAACTCAGGCGGGGCAGGGGACCGCGCCGTCGGAGTCCAGCGGCGCCGCCAGGGCGGTCTCTTCCAGCGCGTCCAGGGCCAGGTCGAAGCCGTACTGAGCCACCAGGCCGTAGGTGACCATCTGTTCGGGGTCGATCTGCGCCCAGGCCCCGTTGGTCGTCAGGCCGTGAATCGCGGGCTCGGCCTCGGCCATGGCTTCGCGGACGATGGCCTCGACGTCGATCTCGGCCAGGGCCGCTTCGGCGATCTGACCGGCCTGGCGCGTGGCCTCGGCGGTGAAGTCGACGACGTGGGGCTGATAGTCGGACCACAGGGCGGCGACGCGCAGGCCCTTCTGGGTTTCGGTCAGGTCGGGGTCGGCCTGGATGCGCTCGGCGCGAGCGCCGAACTCCTGCATCTTCTGCTCGAAGACGGCGGCGGCGGATTCAAGGCGGGTCTCGGCGGGGGTCTTCCGCTCTTCGGCCACGGCGGTCGAGATCGGCAGCAGGGCCAGGGCGGCGGCCAGGGAGAGCGAGGCGAGGGGGAGGGCGCGGGTCATGACGAAGCTCCTTCGGCGGACGCCGCGCAGGGTCCGCCGAAGGAGGGATCGGCTCAAGTGAAATCGCGGTAAGGCGCGATCTCGCGATCAGGCGCCTTAGTCGACGGCGGGCGGAGCCGGCGGGGCGGCCAGGGCGGCGTCGATCGCCGTGCGGATCTGAGCGGGCAGGCCCCGCAGTTGAGCCGAGGCGGCGTCAGCGGCGGCCAGAATTTCCGTCTTCTTCTCAGCGTTCTCGGGCTTTTCGGCTATCTGGCGCAGGAAGGCGCCGTACTCGTCGGCGAAGGCGACGAACTTGGGCTCGTATTGAGTCAGGACCGCGTCGGTGCGGGCCTTCTTGGTCGCGCCGTCCAGGCTGGCGTCGCCCATGATCGTCTCGAGTTCTGCGCCCATGCGTTCGGCTTCGACGTTGAAGGCTTCACCTTTGGCCGCGAAGGCGGCTTCCTCGGGCGAGGGGGCGGGCTGGGCGGTGATCGCCGGTGCGGGCGGCGGCGGATCCTGAACGGCGGCGAAGGCGGGGGCGGCGAACAGGGTGAGCGCCGCGGCGGCGGCGAGGGGAAGAAGGTTCAACGGAGAACTCCGGCTGGCGACGGCCGAAGCCGTCAAGAAGGATACGCCGGACGATCGACCGGAGATGGTTGCAGGTTGGCCTTGCCACCGGGCGAGCGCAAGCGTCAGCATGGAGGAATGAAACCGACCCTGCGCGCCGCCTCCGTCTTCTCCGTCGTCCTCGCCTCAGCCCTGGCGTTGACGGCTTGCCTGGCGCCGGGCGACGCCCGCGCTCAGGCGGGGGCGCGGACCTATGCGGTCCAGGGCGACTGCGACGGACGCCCGGCGACCGGGGTGCGGATGGCGTCGGGCTCTTGCCTCGGGCTGGTGTGGCAGGGGGCGGGCCAGGAGGGGCCGCGGATGCCGCGCGGCCTGATGCCGCTGGAGGGCGGCGACTGGCTGGTCACGGATCTGGGCGCCTGGGAGGCGGGCAAGGGGGCGGTGTGGCGGCTGTCCTTTGCGGCCGACGGCGCGGCGCGCTGGCGACGGCTGGCGAGCGGCCTGTCTATGCCGCACACGGTCAAGCGCGGACCGGACGGGCGCATCTATGTGTCCGAGATGAACCGCATCCTGACGCTGGACCCCGATGCGGCCGATGCGCAGGGCAGCGTCCGCACCGTCATCGGCGACCTGCCGGACAACCGGCTGCACGACAACCGCCACCCGCTGTCCAGTTTCGTCTTCGACGGGAACGGCGACCTGCTGGTCAATGTGGGGGCGCCCAGCGACCGCTGCCTCGACGCGATGGGCAAGCCGAAGGCGGATGCGCGCGGCGCCTGCGTCGAGGATGCGGCGACGGCGCAGGTGCGGCGCCATGCCTATCTGGGGAACGGCCGCTGGGCGGAAGAAAGCACCGTCTTCGCCAGCGGGCTGAGGAACTCCATCGCCCTGGTGCGCCATGCGTCGGGGACGGTGCTTCAGGCCGAGAACTCGGTCGACCTGGACACGCCGAACCACCCCTATGACGAGGTGAACGTCCTGACCCAGGGGCGTCATTACGGTTGGCCCTATTGCGTCGATCTGGCCACGCCCCTGCCGGGCTGGCCTGTGCGTCAGGCGCGCTGCAATGAGCGCGAACGGCCGATCGCCCTGCTGCCGCCGCACGCCGCGCCGCTGGACCTGATCTATTACGACGGGGCGATGTTCCCTGAGCTGCAGGGGCGGCTGCTGATGACCTGGCACGGCTTCCGCCGTGCGGCCGGACGCATCGTGGCGGTCGAGACGGACGGGCAGGGGCGGCCCCTGACCGACATCGGCGGGCGTTACGCCGTCTATCCGCGCGGGGCGCTGTCCTACCCCGCCGGGGCGCCCAGCGTGAACGGCAAGGTGCTGACGCCGGGCTGGGATAAGGTCGCCGGGCGCCATCCGCGCGGCTCGCCGGTGACCATGGCGACGGCGCCGGACGGCTCCATCTGGGTCACGGATGACAGAAGCCGGGCGATTCTGAGAATCGCCCGGCCCCGGTAGGCTTGTGTCAGAGGCGGCTTAGCCCTCGCGGCCGTCCCGCTTGGCCAGGACGCGCAGGCGCAGGGCGTTCAGCTTGATGAAGCCCTCGGCGTCCTTGTGGTCATAGGCCTGGACGCCTTCCTCGAAGGTCACCAGATCCTGGTCGTACAGGCTGTTGGGGCTTTCGCGGCCGATGATGGTGACGTTGCCCTTGTAGAGCTTCACGCGGACCACGCCCGAAACCTTCTCTTGGCTCTTGTCGATGGCGGCCTGCAGCATCTCGCGCTCGGGGCTGAACCAGAAGCCGTTGTAGATGAGCGAGGCGTATTTCGGCATCAGCTCATCCTTCAGGTGCATGGCGCCGCGATCGAGCGTGATCGACTCCATGCCGCGGTGGGCGGCCAGCAGGATGGTCCCGCCGGGGGTCTCATAGACGCCGCGCGACTTCATGCCGATGAAGCGGTTCTCGACCAGGTCCAGACGGCCGATCCCGTTGTCGTGGCCCAGCTGGTTCAACTTGGTCAGCAGGGCGGCGGGCGACAGGGTCTCGCCGTCGATGGCGACCGGATCGCCCTTTTCATAGGCGATGGTGATGACGGTCGGCGTGTCCGGGGCGGCTTCGGGCGAGATGGTGCGCTGGTGCACGAATTCGGGCGCCTCGACAGCCGGGTCTTCCAGCACCTTGCCCTCGGACGAGGAGTGCAGAAGGTTGGCGTCGACCGAGAAGGGGGCCTCGCCGCGCTTGTCCTTGGAGATCGGGATCTGGTGCTTCTCGGCGAAGTCCAGCAGGGCCTCGCGGGACTTGAAGTCCCACTCGCGCCAGGGGGCGATCACGCGGATATCGGGTTCCAGGGCGTAGTAGCCCAGCTCGAAGCGGACCTGGTCGTTACCCTTGCCGGTGGCTCCGTGACAGACGGCGTCGGCGCCGACCTGACGCGCGATCTCGATCTGGCGCTTGGAGATCAGCGGGCGGGCGATCGAGGTGCCCAGCAGATACTGGCCCTCATAGACGGTGTTGGCGCGGAACATCGGGAAGACGAAGTCGCGCACGAACTCCTCGCGCAGATCGTCGATGAAGATGTTCTCGGGCTTGATGCCCAGCTTCAGCGCCTTCTCCTTGGCGGGGGCGAGCTCTTCGCCCTGGCCCAGGTCGGCGGTGAAGGTCACGACCTCGGCGCCGTACTCCTCCTGCAGCCACTTCAGGATGATCGACGTGTCCAGCCCGCCCGAATAGGCGAGGACGACTTTCTTGGGGGCGGGCTTGCTCATCGGTCGGGGAATCCTTTCAGGAGACGCAAGGGTCAGGGGACGCTTGGGGGAGGCGTTCGGCGCGCTTAAAGGACCAGACGCGCCGCGATGCAAGCGCGGGATTGGGGCGCGGGTCGGCCAATGCGTCGAGGGCGCCGCGAACTGATCCGCGACGCCCCCGTTTCAGGCTGGATTTTCAGCCGCTTAGAGGTCTCAGGCGGCCAGGGCCTTGAGGGCGTCGACCAGGTCGGTCTTTTCCCAGGAGAAGCCGCCGTCGGCGTCCGGCGCGCGGCCGAAATGGCCGTAGGCGGCGCTGCGGCGATAGATGGGCTTGTTCAGCCCCAGGTGCTCGCGGATGGCGCGCGGCGAGGCGCCGCCGATCAGCTTGGGCAGTTCGCGTTCCAGCACCGCCTCGTCGATCTTGCCCGTGCCGTGCAGGTCGACGTGGACCGACAGGGGCTTGGACACGCCGATGGCGTAGCTGATCTGGATGGTGCAGCGGTCGGCCAGGCCCGCGGCGACGACATTCTTGGCCAGGTAGCGGCAGGCGTAGGCGGCCGAGCGGTCGACCTTGGTCGGATCCTTGCCCGAGAAGGCGCCGCCGCCGTGCGGGGCCGCGCCGCCGTAGGTGTCGACGATGATCTTGCGCCCGGTCAGGCCGGCGTCGCCGTCCGGGCCGCCGATGACGAAGGTGCCGGTCGGGTTGATGTGCCAGTCGGTGTCGGCGGTGATGAAGCCCTGCGGCAGCACCTTCTCGACATAGGGCTTCACGATGGCCGCCACCTGATCCTGGCTCAGATTGGCCTTGTGCTGGGTCGAGACGACGATGGAGGTCGCGCGCACCGGGAGGCCGTCTTCGTAGTGCAGCGTCACCTGGCTCTTGGCGTCAGGCTCAAGGCCCGGCTCCCTGCCCGAATGGCGGGCCTCGGCCAGGGCTTTCAGAATGTTGTGGCTGTAGGCCAGGGTGGCCGGCATCAGCTCGGGCGTCTCGTTCGAGGCGTAGCCGAACATGATGCCCTGGTCGCCTGCGCCCTCGTCCTTGTCCTCGCCGGCGTCGACGCCCTGGGCGATGTGGGCCGATTGCGGGTGCAGGTTGTTCTCGAAGCGGAAGGTCTCCCAGTGGAAGCCGTCCTGCTCATAGCCGATGTCGCGCACCACGCCGCGCACCGTATCCTCGATTTCCTGTTCGACGCCGGGAGCCCAGTTGCCTTCCGTGTCCATGATGCCCTTGCCGCGGATCTCGCCGGCCAGCACCACCAGATTGGTCGTCGTCAGGGTTTCACAGGCCACCCGCGCTTCGGGATCCTTGGACAGGAACAGGTCGACGACGGCGTCGGAAATCTGATCCGCAACCTTGTCGGGATGGCCTTCCGAGACGCTCTCGGAGGTGAAGAGGAACGACGAACGGGCCAAGGCAGGCTCCTGCGAGACGATGAAGCCGCCAGACATATAAAGATATGCTTATACGTGCAAGGCGGCTTCTGCGGTCGGGATTCTGATCATGCGCGGCGCGCTGCTGCTCATCGTGTTTTGCAGGCGCGTTCTGAATTCTTGCGTTGCAGCATTCGATGTGGCAGCAAAATCCCCCTCCGCTACGAACTTGCATAAATTTCGTTCTTTGGCGCTGTCTTTAGTCTAGCCATTTGGAAAATTAATGCCCAGCCCGAACATCCTTGACGCGGCCCTGACCCGTCTCGACGAAGCCGCCCGGCATGTGCAGATCGACAGCGACGTGCTGGAGAAGCTGAAGTATCCGCGCGAGACGATGAAGGTTCGCCTGCTGATCCGCATGGACGACGGGTCGCGCAAATCCTTCCTGGCCTGGCGCTGCCGCTACGACGACACGCGCGGCCCGACCAAGGGTGGCATCCGCTTCCACCCCGACTCCACCGCCGAGGAGGTCGAGACCCTGGCCTTCTGGATGACGGTGAAGTGCGCCGTGGCCAACCTGCCCTACGGCGGCGGCAAGGGGGCGGTGCAGGTCGACCCCAAGGCCCTGTCCAAGGCCGAACTGGAGCGGCTGTCGCGCGCCTATGTCCAGGCCTTCGCGGGCATCATCGGCCCGGACCGCGACATCCCGGCGCCGGACGTCTATACCAACGCCATGATCATGGGTTGGATGGCCGATGAGTACGCCTCCATCCAGGGGCAGGCCGCGCCCGCCGTCATCACCGGCAAGCCGATTGCGCTGGGCGGCTCGGTCGGGCGCGAGGACGCCACGGCGCGCGGCGGCTTCTACCTGACCTGTCACCTGACCGAACGGCTGGGCCTGCCGACGGAGGGACTGCGCGTGGCGGTTCAGGGCTTCGGCAATGCGGGCCAGCATGCGGCGCGTCTGTTCCGGAGCATCGGGGCGAAGATCGTCGCCGTGTCGGACTCGGGCGGCGCGGTCCACGCCGCCGCCGGGCTGGACCTGGACTCCCTGCTGGCGGCCAAGGCGGCGCGCCGGTCGGTGGTTCAGGCCGAACACGGCGGCGAGGTCATTGCGGCGGACGAGTTGATCGGCGTCGACTGCGACGTCCTGGCCCCCTCGGCCATGGAGGACATGATCCACGACGGCAACGCCGCCTCGGTGCGGGCGAAGGTCGTGCTGGAGCTGGCCAACGGCCCGATCACGCCTGAGGGTGACCGCATCCTGGCCGACAAGGGCGTGGTGGTCCTGCCTGACATCCTGGCCAATGCGGGCGGGGTGACGGTGTCCTATTTCGAATGGGTCCAGAACCGTCAGGGCTATTACTGGACGCTGGACGAGGTGCAGTCGCGCCTCAAGACCATCATCGAGACCGAGGGCGACGCCGTCTGGTCCATCGCCGAGGACAAGGGCGTCACCCTGCGCACGGCGGCCTATATCCACGCGCTGGGCCGTCTGGCCGCCGCCATCGAGGCCCACGGCACCCAGCAGTTCTTCGCCAGCTAGGCCGTCTGGGCTCTTCTTTCGACTTCTCCAAAGCGTCGCAATTCCAACCGCTTCCCTGTCATCAACCTTGGGCAAAGGGGCGGCGACCGAGGTCGGGAGCGCGCCCATGGACGTCTTCTATTGTCTGATCCACACGCCCGAGGCGATCACGCCCGAGCTGTGCGTCCTGCCGGGCGCCACCGAGGTCGAGGCCGTGCGCGGCCTGACGGCGGTCGCGCGCGACTGGCCGCGCCTAGAGCGCATCGACCTCTATCGCGGCAACCACGAGGTCCGCAGCTTCGCCCCGTCCGATCTCGCTCCGGTCCGGCCCCTCCGCGCCCTGGCCGCCTGACGTTCGAGCGCGCGGATGCGCCGCCCAAGGCGTGGGTGCGATTCTGACGGGCGAAGAGAAAAGGTGGTGCCGCTTAGGTGACTCGAACACCTGACCCCCTCATTACGAATGAGGTGCTCTACCAGCTGAGCTAAAGCGGCCCCAGCGTCGTTCGCGCATGGAGGCGCGAGCGAGCGAGGAGGGCTCTTTATACGGGAGCGGTGGGCTTGCCAAGAGCCGATAGCATCGCCGGTTCATCAGGGGCGGCGGCGATGCGGATTTCGGCGAAATCGAAGGGGCGCAGGGGCGAGGCGGCGGCTTCGGAGATGCAGATGGCGATGCGGCCGGATGCGGCGGGGCGGGGCAGATCGGCCGCCAGGATTGTAGCAAGCGCGCGGGCGGCGCGGGGGGAATGGAGCATGACCGCGTCGAAGGGTTCGGGCGCGGGCGCGTGGGTCTCGAAGGCGGCGTAGACGGGCAGGCGCTGGACCGGGCGGTCCGGCAGCAGGGCGGGCAGGTCGCCCGCCGGTTCGCGCGCGCCGGGGGCGAGCAGGGGGCCGGCCGGGGCTTCGGCGGCGATCAGGCGGGCCAGGGCGTGGATGTCGCCGGCGGCGGAGCGGACGTGGGCGAAGCCGGCGGCGCGGGCGGCCTCAGCCGTGGCGTCGCCGACGGCGAAGGCGGGGTGATGACGGAAACGCGGGATCAGGGGGGCGAAGGCCTCGACGCCGTTGGGGCTGGTCAGGGCGAGGGCGGCGACGGCGGCCGGATCAGGCGCGGCGTGGAGGGCCTCGGGCAGGGGCGCAAGCGTCAGCAGGGGCGCGATGATCGGGGTGAAGCCCAGCGCCGTCAGCCGGTCCGCCGTGCGGGCGGCGCCCGGCTCGGCGCGCGTGACCCAGACGCGGCGGATCGGCGCCATGGCCCTAGAGCGCGATCTTCTGGTCGCCGGCGACGGCCTGGACCTGACCGCCGAGGTCGAGACCGAGGGCGCGGGCGGCGGCGTGGTCAACGTTTGCGGCGATGTCGCCGGAGCGGGTCCAGCGGCCCGAGCCGTCGGGGCTGAGCATTTCGGTGCTGAGATGCAGGCGGCCGTCCGTGATGTGGGCGTAGGCGCCGATGGCGGTGCGGCAGGAGCCTTCCAGCGCGGCCATGGCCCCCCGCTCGGCGGCGACGGCGAGGGCGGTGGGGGCGTGGTTGAGGGCGCGGGTCCAGGCGGCGTCGACGTCGCCCTCACGCGTCTGCAGGGCCAGGGCGCCCTGACCCGGCGCGGGCAAGAAGGCGTCCAGCGGCAGGCGCTGGCGGATGACTTCGCCCAGGCCGAGGCGGTTGAGGCCCGAACAGGCCAGCAGGATAGCGTCGAAGTCGCCGTCGCGCAGACGCTTCAGCCGGGTGTCGACGTTGCCGCGCAGCATCTCGATGTTCAGGTCGGGACGCAGGGCCAGCGCCTGCGCTTGACGACGCAGGGAGGCGGTGCCGAAGCGGGCGCCCTGCGGCAGGGCGGCGAAGGTGGCGTAATGGTCGCTGATGAAGGCGTCGCGGGGATCTTCGCGCTCGGGCACGGCGGCGATGGCCAGGCCGGGCGGCTGTTCGGCGGGGACGTCCTTCATCGAGTGGACGGCGACGTCGACGCGGCCGTCGAGCAGGGCTTCCTCGATCTCCTTGGTGAAGAGGGCCTTACCGCCGATTTCCAGCAGGCGGCGGTCCTGGATGCGGTCGCCGGTGGTGACGATCTCGACCAGGGGGACCAGGGTTTCGACCTCGGCATCGGGCACGCCTAGGGCGCGGCCGATGGCGCGCTGCATCATGCCGGACTGGGCCAGGGCCAGGCGCGAACGTCGGGTGCCGATGCGCAGGAGAGGTTGAGTCACGTCGAGACGCCGTTGCGAAAGGGGGGGCGGGTCGCTAACTCCGCCCAATGAAGATGGACGCGGACTATAGCAGGGCGGCGGACGGGGCAACCGAACGCGGGTCGGACGGTTTGACCGTGCTGGGCCTGGAGACCAGCTGCGACGAGACCGCCGCTTCGGTGGTGCGTCTGTCGGCGGCGGGCGCCGAAGTGCTGTCCAGCGTCATTCACAGCCAGATCGACGACCATGCGGCCTATGGCGGGGTGGTGCCGGAAATCGCCGCCCGCAGCCATGTGGAGATGATCGACGGCGTGACGCGCCGGGCCATGAACGAGGCCGGGCTGGACTGGAGCGCGCTGGACGGCGTGGCGGCGACGGCGGGGCCGGGCCTGGTCGGCGGGGTCATGGTGGGCCTGTCCTACGGCAAGGCGGCGGCGCTGGCGCGGGGCTTGCCGCTGATCGCGGTCAACCATCTGGAAGGCCATGCGGTGTCGGCGCGGCTGGGGGCGGAGACGACCTATCCCTTCCTGCTGCTGCTGGTGTCGGGCGGGCATTGCCAGCTCTTGGAAGTGCGCGGCATCGGCGACATGAGCCGGCTGGGCACGACCATCGACGACGCGGCGGGAGAGGCCTTCGACAAGATCGCCAAGGCCATGGGGCTGGGCTATCCGGGCGGGCCGGCGCTGGAGAAGCTGGCGGCGTCAGGCGACGGGTCGCGCTTTGATCTGCCGAGGGCGCTGCTGGGGCGCAAGGATTGCGACTTCTCCTTCTCGGGGCTGAAGACGGCGGCGTCGCGTCTGGCCCAGACCTGCGAGACGGAACAGGACCGGGCTGATCTGGCCGATGCGGTGCAGAAGGCGATCGCGCGCCAACTGGCCGAACGCTCCGAGCGGGCGATGAAGGATTACGCCGAGGCGCATGAACACCGCCTGTTCGTGGTGGCCGGGGGCGTGGCGGCGAACAAGACGATCCGGCGGACGCTGGAGGATCTGGCGATGAAGCACGGCTTCGCCTTCCTGGCGCCGCCGATGGCCTATTGCACCGACAATGCGGCGATGATCGCCCTGGCGGGGGCGGAGCGGCTGGAAAAAGGGCTGACGTCGGACATCGATGTCGCCGCCCGGCCGCGATGGCCTCTGGACGAGACGCGCGCGAGCGTTGATCCTGTGCACAAGAAAACGGGCCGCAAGGGCGCCAAGGCTTAAAGCGGCTTGGCTCTCGGCGGGGGTCGGGGGACCGGAGAAGACATGGAATTCCATACGGCAGGCGTAATTGGCGGCGGCGCCTGGGGCACGGCTCTGGCGCAGAGCGCGGCGGCGGCGGGTCTGGCCGTCATTCTGCAGGCGCGCGAGCCCGAGGTGATCGAGAGCATCCGCACGCGGCGGGTCAACGAAGCCTTCCTGCCGGGGGTCGAGCTGGATTCGGCCATCAACGTCACCTCGGACCTGGCTGACCTGGCCGACTGCGACCTGATCCTGGCCGTACCGCCCGCCCAGCACATGCGGGCGACGCTGACGGCCTTTGCGCCCTACGCCCGTCCGGGCCTGCCGATCATCCTGTGCTCCAAGGGCATTGAGCGCGGCTCCCTGAAGCTGATGACCGACGTGCTGGCCGAGACGATTCCCTCGGCGACGGCCGCCGTGCTGTCGGGGCCGAGCTTCGCCGCCGAGGTGGCGCGGGGCCTGCCCAGCGCCGTGACCCTGGCCTGCGCCGATGCGGCGATGGCCGAGGCGCTGGCGGGCGCCCTGTCGGGGCCGGTCTTCCGCCCCTATTACGCCGACGACCTGATCGGGGCCGAGACGGGCGGGGCGCTGAAGAACGTGCTGGCCATCGCCTGCGGCATTGTCGAGGGCCGCGAACTGGGCCGCAGCGCCCACGCCGCCGTCATCACCCGCGGTTTCGCCGAGATCGTCCGCGTCGCCACGGCGCTAGGCGGCAAGGCCGAGACGGTGGCGGGCCTGTGCGGCCTGGGCGACCTGGTGCTGACCTGCTCCAGCCCGCAATCGCGCAACATGAGCTTGGGCCTGGCCCTGGGGCAGGGCCTCAGCGTCGAGCAGGCGCTGGAAGGCAAGCGCTCGGTGGCCGAGGGCTATGAGAGCGCGCCGGCCGTGCGCGAGCTGACGCGCAAGCTGGGCGTCGACACGCCGATCTGCGAGGCGACGGCGGCGGTGCTGGCGGGCGAACTGACGGTGGATCAGGCGATCGAGAGCCTGATGAGCCGTCCGCTGAAGCCCGAGCGCGAATAGTGACCGAAGAGGGTCCGGCGGCCGAAACCCAGGAGCGCAAGCGGGTCTGGAAGACGCCGCCGAACGTGGCCCTGTGTCTGGAGGCGGACATCGCCGATCCCGGATCGCGCGGCTTCGTGCTGCAGATCGGCGAAGCCTTCTTCCACGGCTTCGTGGTGAAGAAGGACGGTCAGGTCGCGGGCTGGGTGGATCGCTGCCCCCACGCGGGCTTTCCCATCGCGGTGGAGCTGGACCGCTATCTGACGCCGGACGGTTCGCTGATCCTGTGCGGCTGGCACGGGGCGGCGTTCGAACCCCTGTCGGGGGCCTGCGTCGCCGGACCCTGCGCGGGCGGCAAACTGACGCCCTGGCCGGTCGAGGCGCGGGACGGGGTCATACGCACGGCGTGAGGGCAGAAGGGACGCTAGAGCCCTATTCCTTCGGCACCAGTTTGGGATCCTTGGTGAAGGCTTCGTCGACCTCTTGCTCGGTGATCCGCTTGGAGGGGTCGCCCGGCTGGTTGAGGTTCTGCTCCTCGGTGCCGTCGCCCATCATGCCGGGGTGGGGGTCTTTGGGGTCTTTCTCAGCCATGGTGATTTCCTCCGCATGGATGCAAAGGCAATCCGGCGACAGCGCCGGGCGTTCCATCACGCCCGCGCGAGGTTAGCGCTTCAGGCGTCGCGCATTGGCTGTGGCCGTGGCGTGGACGGGGGCCAGGGCGCGCCCCTGCGCTTTCAGCGCCGCGCCGTAGAAGGACCAGCCGTCGCTCATCGCCCGGCTCCAGGCGCCCATGGCCCAGTCGGTCTGGGCGGCGGCGAAGGCCAGGGGCGTGTCGGCGCGGGCCAGTTTGGCCAGGCAGTCGGCGGCCTCGGCCCCCTCGCGCGCGGCCAGGCGTCCGGCGCGCTCGGCCAGGTCCAGCGCGCCGGTATAGGCGGCCCCGGCCGAGGCCGTCATGGCCTCGACCTTTTCCACGCCCATGCGGCTCAGCTCGGCGTGGTCGGCGCGCAGGGGGTCGGCCAGGGCCTCGCCCATGATCTCGAACCGCCGCGTGATGACGGCGGCCGAGGCCTGGGCCAGTTCCTGACCGGCCTGGGCGTTTCGCAGGGCGTTGCGGGCCGTCTTCTGCATGGGGCTCATGCAGCGACCCTGGGCTGGTTTCAGGCGACCGGCAAGACTTCTTGCGCGAAGTCGGTCAGGTCGCGGATCAGGGCCGGAACGGCGGCGTCGATGATGCGCTGGCCCTTTTCCGGGGTCGCCTGCGCCGGGTCCGAGCCGATGCGGCCGTCGGGGAAGCGGGCGCGATAGTCGTTGGCGTCGCGGATCGGGCCGAAGGGGGCGATCTTCGGCTCATAGGCGGCGGTCTTGATCCGGTCGGGATAGCCCGCCTGGGTCACGGCGATCTCGGACGGGGTGGCGTGGCTGCCGTGGCCGGTGGGGAAGATGTCCTCGCACAGCTTCTGCACGCCCGGCAGATCCCACCAGTTGCGCAGCTTCAGCACGAAGGGCGGTCGCTCGGCCCAGGGTTCGGGCGTGAAGGACCAGTCGGCGTAGATCTCGGCGAAGGCGGCCTCGATGGTGGCGACGTTGCCGCCGTGGCCGTTCAGGAAATAGATGCGCTCGAAGCCGTGGCGCGTCAGCGACGACACCCAGTCGGCGATCGCCGCCATGAAGGTCGACGGGCGCAGGGTGATGGTGCCGGGAAACGCCAGGTGGTGCTGGGCCATGCCGATGTTGAAGGTCGGCGTGACCACCAGGCTGTCGTCGCCCTTCTCCGCCGCGTGGGCGATGATCTCGGGGCACAGCCAGTCGGTGCCCAGCAGGCCCGTCGGCCCGTGCTGTTCGTTCGAGCCGATCGGCACGATCACCGTCTTGGACAGAAGGGCGCCGGACTTCAGGCGCTCGTCGATCTCGGGCCAGGACGACAGGTGGATCAGCATGGGAAGGACTCCGACGGGCGGGAGGTGAGGGGACTGAGGGCGGCTTTACGCTGATCCGCCTTCAGGGCCAACTTGGGCGCGAACGCCTATTGCGGCGCGAAGGCGCGGACGAAGCGCCGGGCGGCCTCGCGGGCGCGGGCGGGGATGTCGTCGATCGCGGGGTGGGGCAGGCCCAGCACCGAGCGCAGATGGCCGTGGCCCAGGACCATGCCGGTGAACATCTCGGCGGCGGCGACGGGATCGGGCGCGGACAGGCGGCCCAGGCGGTCCTGCTCCTCCAGCCAGACGGCCAGACGGCGCAGGTTCTGGCCGGGGCCGGCGTCATAGACGACGCGCGCCAGTTCGGGCGCCTCGGGCGAGGCCAGGGCCAGACCGCGCAGGGCGACGCCGCGCCCCTCGATGCAGATGCGGCGGATCAGGGTCTCGGCCACGCTTGCCAGGGCGGTCTCGACGTCCATGTCCGAGGCGAGGGGGGCCAGGGTCTCTTCCGAGCGCTGGGCCGCCAGGTCGCGGGCGATGTCCGTCTTGGTCGGATAGCGGTTGTAGAGGGTCTGTTTGGACACGCCCGCGCGCCGGGCGACCTCGGCCATGGAGACCTTGGCGCCCTTCTCCATGAACAGTTCGGCGGCGGCGCGCAGGATGGCGCGGCTCTTGTGTTCGTCGATCTGACCGAGGGCGCGGGGCATCAGTGGGCGTCCGAAGGAGCGGCGGAGGGATTGGGCTTGGCCGGTTTGGACAGCAGGGTCAGGAAACCGGCGCAGGCGCAGCCGATGGCTAATAGGGCGAAGGCGTCGCCGAAGGCCAGCGTGGTCGCCTGTTTCTGTAACAGGCCGTAGATCGCCTTCATCGCCGAGGCCTGGGGGTCGATGGAGCCGGCGAAGCGCACGGCCATGCCCGCCATCATGTCGCGCACCCCCTGATGGGTCTGGTCGATGGCGCTGGTCAGCTCGACCATGTGCAGGGCGGTGTTCTGGGTCAGGGAGGTGTTGAGGATGGCCAGGCCGAAGGCGCCGCCGACGTTTCGGCTGAGGTTCACCAGGCCCGAGGCGTTCTTGACCATGTGCGGCGGCAAGGTGGCCATCGTCACCTGCTGCGAGGCGATCATGGCCAGCATGACGCCGGCCCCGCGCATGGCCTGGACCCCGGCGAACTCCCAGAAGCCCCACTGATCCGTCACGATGCGGGCGTCCCACATGCCCCAGGCGGCCATCATGAAGCCCACGAACATCAGGATGCGCGCATCCACCGCCCGCACCAGCCGCCCGGCGATGGGGCCTGTGGCGAACATGGCCAGGCCGGAGACGATCATGGTGGTGCCGACCTCGGCCGCCGAATAGTCGCGCACCCGGCCCAGGAACAGCGGCAGCAGGAAGGTGCCGCCGAACAGGGCCGCGCCGACGATGAAGGTCATCAGCACCCCGACCACGAAGTTGCGGTTGCCGAAGGCGCGCAGCTCGACGATCGGGTTGCGGTAGCTGAGCGAGCGCCAGACGAAGGCCGGGCCGCAGACGGCGGCGACGACGCTGAGCAGCAGGATCATGTCGTCGGCGAACCAGTCCTCCTTGGCGCCCTCCTCCAGCACGAATTGCAGGCTCATCAGGAAGGCGGCCATCAGGGCCAGGCCCAGCCAGTCGAAGCCCTTGGACAGGCTGGGGTCGCCCTTGTCGAAATGGGCGTAGCGCCCGACCAGGAACAGGACGATCGCGCCGGGAAAGACGTTGATGAAGAACAGCCAGCGCCAGCTGAGCCATTCCGTCAGATGGCCCCCCAGCGTCGGGCCGACGGTGGGGGCCAGCGTTACGATCAGGCCCATGATGACGCTGGCCGTCACGCGCCGCTCGGGCGGGAAGGCGGTGAAGGCCACGGCGAAGACGGTCGGGATCATGGCCCCGCCGACGAAGCCCTGGAGCGCGCGGAAGACGATCATCATCTCGATCGACGACGACAGGCCCACGGCCACGCTCATCACCAGGAAGCCGAGACAGGAAGCCAGGAACACCTTCTGCGTGCCCCACAGCCGCGACAGGTATCCCGACAGAGGGATCATCACGACCTCGGGGATCAGATAGGCGGTCTGGATCCAGCTGATCTCATCGGCCGAGGCGCCGACCCCGGCCTGGATCTGCGGCAGGGAGGCGGCGACGATCTGGATGTCCAGAATGGCCATGAACTGGCCGATGACCATGCCGGCGAAGCCGAGCAGCAGCACGGTCCAGTTGATCTCGGGCTGGGCGGCGGGGGCCGGGGCCGCTGCTGTCGGGGCCGCCGTCTGGCTCACCGGCCGGAGCTCGGATTGGCGGCCTGGGCCCGCGCCGTCTCGCCCATGTGGGCTTCGGCGAAGGCAGGCCCGCCCCGGCTCTTCAGGTCGACCTTGACCTCGACCGACAGGCCGGGCCGCAGGACGATCGGCTGGCCCGAGGCGTCGCGCTGGACGACAATGCGGACGGGCACGCGCTGGGTGATCTTGGTGAAGTTGCCGGTGGCGTTCTCGACCGGGATCAGGGCGAACTCGGACCCGGTGGCCGGGGCGAAGCTGTCGATACGGCCTTGCAGCGACCGGCCGGGGAAGGCGTCGGCCTTGATCTCGACCGCCTGGCCCAGACGCATCCGCCCGACCTGGGTCTCCTTGAAGTTGGCGACGACATAGGTGTCTTGAAGCGGCACCACGGACATCAGCTGGCCGCCCGCCTGCACCACCTGACCGACGCGCACGCCGCGCGCGCCGACGACGCCGGCCACAGGGGCGCGGATCACGGTGCGGTCCAGCGTCAGCTGCGCCTGATCGACCAGGGCGCGGGCCTGCTCGACGGCGGCGACGCTCTGCTGGCGGGACGAGCCGAGGACGGCGGCGGTGCGCTGTTCGGCGGTCAGGGCGGCCTGGGCCTGGGCGACCGAGGCGCGGGCGGTCTCGGCGGCGGCGCGCTGGGTCTCGATGCGCTGCTGCGACACCCAGCCCTGATCGGCCAGCTTGCCGTAACGGTCGACCTCGGCGCGGGCCAGGTTCGCCTGGGCCTGGGCCTGGGTCACGGCGGCGGCGCGGGCGGCGATCGTGGCCTGCTCCTGTTCGGCGCGGGCGTCGACATTGGCGACGGCGGCGGTCAAGGCCGCCAGATTGGCCTGAGCCTGGGCCAGGGCGGCGCGGGCGTCGGCGTCGTCCAGCCGGACCAGCACCTGGCCGGCCTCGACGCGCTGGTTGTCCTTGACCAGGACTTCGACCACCTCGCCGCCGATGCGCGGGCTGACGGCCACGGTGTCGGCCTGGACGAAGGCGTTGTCGGTGCCTTCCCAGCGCTGCTTGCCCTGCCACCAGACCACGCCGCCGATAATCAGGCCCAGGCCGACGACGCCGGCGACGATCAGGGGCAGGCGCTTCTTGAGCGGGGCGGGGAGGGCCATGGGGGAGACAGCTCGCTTGGATTTCACGCGTAAAATGGACGGCGCTGTCCAGAATACAAGGCGTGGCTGCGATTTTTTGTCGCAGTGTCGCGAGCGCGCGACATTGACGCCGGGCGCGGGGAAGGCGAAGCGGGGGCATGGCTCCGTTGAAATCCGCCTCCCGCCAGAAGAAGGCCGTTCAGAAGGCCGGGCTGACCCCGCCGCCGGGCAAGCGTTCGCGCCAGCCGAAGAAGGCCCCCGTCGGCGTCGTCATCAGCTGGCCGCCGGATGAGGACCGGGTGGAGGAGATCTTCGTCCGCCTGTCAGGCGTCATGCCCGATCCGAAGACCGAGCTGGACTTCGTCAATCCCTACACCCTGGTGGTGGCCGTCGCCCTGTCGGCCCAGGCGACCGACGTGGGGGTCAACAAGGCGACCAAGGCTCTGTTCGCCGTCGCCGACACGCCGCAGAAGATGCTGGCCCTGGGCGAGGAGGGGCTGATCCCCCTGATCGCCTCCATCGGCCTCTATCGCACCAAGGCGAAGAACGTCATCGCCGCCGCCCGGATGCTGGTCGAGAAGCACGGCGGCGAGGTTCCGCTGAACCGCGCCGACCTGCAGGCCCTGCCTGGCGTCGGGCGCAAGACCGCCAGCGTGGTGCTGAATGAACTGGGGATCGAGCCGGCCATCGCGGTGGACACCCACGTCTTCCGCGTCTCGCACCGACTGGGCCTGGCCAATGCGGCGACGCCGGACAAGGTGGAAGTCCAGCTGCACCAGGTGGTGCCCGAGGCCTGGCTGCCCAAGGCGCACCACTGGCTGATCCTGCACGGCCGCTACACCTGCCTGGCGCAGCGGCCGAAGTGCAGCGCCTGCGTGATCTCGGACCTGTGCCCGTCGCGGGCCAGCTTCATGGGCGTGTAGGCCTAGCGCTCCAGCCGCGCCCGCACCGCCTGACCGAAGCGGGCGCCGGCTTCAGGCGCGGCGGCCAGGTAGAAGTCCGGCTCGATCAGTTCGGCCTCCATCAGCACCCAGTCGCCATCGTCGTCCTTGGTCATGTCGATGCGGGCGTAGAGCAGGTCTTCGTCGATGGCGGCCAGGGTGCGTTCGGCCAGATCGAGCGCGCCCTGGGGCGCGGCCTCCAGCGCCAGGTATTGTCCGCCGTACTGGGTCTGGATGCGGAACTCGCCCGCCGCGCCGGGGCGCTTGTTCACGACGTGGCTCAGTTCGCCGCCGAAATAGAGCAGGGAGGTCTCGCCCTCGGTCTCGATGGCCTTGAGATAGGGCTGGATCATCGTTCCGCCGACGGGGGCGTCGGCCAGGGCCGCGTCCAGCAGGTCGCCCGCCGCCACCCGCAGGGTGCGCCAGGCGCCGCCCGAGACTGTGGGCTTGACGATCAGGGTCTCGGCGCCCGTGGCGGCGAAGGCGGCTTCCAGAACCGCAGCGTCGACGTGGTCGGCGAAGATCGTCTCGGGCACGGCGACGCCTTTTTCCGCCAGGCGGGCCAGGTAGCGTTTGTCGGCGTTCCAGCGCAGGGTCGCGGCCGGATTGGCCAGGGGCGCGCCCGCCTCGGCCCAGGTCGTGCAGGCCTGGACCCAGCGGTCGTGATCCTGATGATAGCCCCAGACCAGCAGCGGCAGGACCAGGGGGAAGTCCGTCAGGGCGCGAGCGTTCTCGACGTGATCGGTCCAGGGCGTCGGCCGCGCCGTGATCCCCGCCGTCGCCAGCGCCTCGCCCAGCCGGTCCAGCACGCCGGGCCACAGGGTCGAATAGGTGGGGTCGGCCGGATCGGGGGTCAGGACGGCGACGTCGGTCATGGGCGCGGCTCCGCATGGCCCGGCAGGGCGGTGTGCAACAGGTCCATCGGCTTTAGGCCGCCGCCTGATCGGCGTGAAGGGCCGCTTTTCGTACGACGGCGGGGCCGGCGCTCTGGCGCGCGGCGGTCTCGCCCGCTATGGGGCGCAAATGACCCAAGTCCTGCCCCCCTTCGCCCACAACGCCCGTTTCGACGTCTGCGCCCTGGGCAACGCCATCGTCGACGTCCTGGCGCCGTGCGATGCGGCCTTCCTGGAGGCCAAGGGCCTGATCCCCGGCTCGATGCAACTGGTCGACGAGGATCAGAGCGCGGCCCTGTATGACGCCATGGCGGCGGGGGTCGAGGCCTCGGGCGGTTCGGCGGGCAACACCGTGGCGGGCGTCGGCTCGTTCGGCGGGCGCGCCGCCTATATCGGGAAGGTGGCCAAGGACACCCTGGGCGAGGTCTTCAGCCACGACATCCGCGCCGTCGGCGTCCACTTCGACACCCCCGTGCTGGAAGACGGCGCGGGCAAGGGCTTCGGCACCGGCCGCTGCCTGATCAACGTCACGCCGGACGGCCAGCGCACCATGTGCACCTTCCTGGGCGCCGCCAACCAGCTGACCACGGCCGACGTCGACGCGGGCGTGATCGGCGACAGCGCCATCGTCTATCTGGAAGGCTATCTGTTCGATCCGGCCCCGGCCCGCGCGGCTTTCGAGGCCGCCGCCGCCGCCGCCCATGCGGCGGGCCGCAAGGTCGCCATCACCCTGTCGGACAGCTTCGTGGTCCACCGCTGGCGCGCCGAACTGCTGGCCTTCATCGAGAGCTCGGCCGACATCGTCCTGGCCAATGAGGCCGAGCTGCACGCCCTGTTCGAGACCGAGGACTTCGACCACGCCGCCGCCCACCTGGGCCGCATCGTCGAGGTGGCGGCCGTGACGCGCGGCGCCGCCGGTTCGGTGCTGTTCCGCGGCGGAGAGCGGGTCGAGGTCGCCGCCTATCCGGTCGAGAAGGTCGTCGACACCACGGGCGCCGGGGATCAGTACGCGGCGGGCGTTCTGCTGGGCCTGTCGCGCGGCCTGTCCCTGGCCGAGGCCGGGGCGTTGGGTTCGCTGGCCGCGTCGGAAGTCATCGCCCACTGGGGCCCGCGTCCGATGGTCGGGCTGAAGGATCTGGCGGCGCAGCACGGCCTGAGCCTCTAAGAGCCGCGACAAAGGGTCGGACGCCGCGCCCGCTTGCCGTGGGGCGCTGGGCCGCGTAATCGGCGGGCCATGTTCGGCCTCGCCAATCCCGACCGCTTCATGCGCTTCACCGGCCCCCTGGTTCCGGTGCTGTGGATCTGCGCGCTCGGCCTGCTGCTGCTCGGGACTTGGTTCAGCTTCGCCGCGCCGGGCGACTATCAGCAAGGCGACACCGTCCGCATCATGTTCATCCACGTTCCGGCCGCCAGCCTGGGCCTGATGGCCTATGGGGCGCTGGGCGTGTCCAGCTTCTTCGCCCTGGTGTTCCGCCATCCGCTGGCCGATGCGGCGGCGCGGGCGGCCGCCGTGCCGGGCGCGGCCTTCACGGCCCTGGCCCTGGTCACCGGCTCCCTGTGGGGCCAGCCCATGTGGGG
The DNA here is from genome assembly GCF_002478355.1 of Brevundimonas sp. UBA7507. Lineage (NCBI taxonomy): Bacteria > Pseudomonadati > Pseudomonadota > Alphaproteobacteria > Caulobacterales > Caulobacteraceae > Brevundimonas > Brevundimonas sp. UBA7507. Next base: position 127,126 of record NZ_DLNP01000018.1, read on the forward strand.
GACGTGGTGGGTGTGGGACGCGCGCCTGACCAGCGTGCTGGTGCTGTTCCTCTTCTACCTCGGCTACATGGCCCTGCGCGCCTCGATCGACGATGAGGCCAAGGCGGCGCGGGCGGCGGCGGTGCTGGGTCTGGTCGGCCTGATCAATCTGCCGATCGTCAAGTTCTCGGTCGACTGGTGGAACACCCTGCATCAGCCCGCGTCGCTGCTGCGGTCGGGCGGGACCAGCGTGGATCCGGTCTTCCTGCCCGCCCTGCTGACCATGATGGCGGCCTATGCCGTGTTGTTCGGGGCGATCTGGCTGACGTCGATCCGCACCGAGGTCCGTCGCCGTCGTGTTCTGACCCTTCGCGCCCGCGCGGCGCTGGAAGCCTGATGGAGGCGCTTCGTGCTTGATCTGGACATGAGCCCCTACGGCGCCTTCGTATGGCCCGCCTGGGGGATCAGCGCCGTGGTGCTGGCCGCCCTGTCGGCCCGCGCCCTGATCGCCGCCCGCCGCTGGAAGCGCGAGCTGGCCCGGCTGGAGGATGCGCGCAAATGAAACGCTGGCTGGCCCTTTTGCCCATCGTCGTCCTGGCGGCGCTGGGGATCTTCCTGATGACGCAGATGGACCGGATGGCGGGCGATCCCGCCGCGGGTCCGACCTATAAGCCGGACGCTCTGGTCGGCCAGCCGATCCCGGAGACGACGGTCCTGCCCATCCTGGCGGACGGCAAGGCCAGCGACGACCTGCTGGATCTGAAGACGGCGGGGGTCGGCAAGCCGATGATCGTCAACGTCTTCGCCAGCTGGTGCGCGCCGTGCCGTCTGGAGCATCCGCATCTGATGACGCTGAAGGAGCAGGGGATCGCCGTGGTCGGCGTGGCCTATAAGGACGATCCCGTCGCCACCGACGCCTTCCTGGAAGAGCTGGGCGATCCCTATCGCCTGGTGCTGGTCGACCGCGAGGGACGCGCCGGGCTGGACCTGGGCGTGTCGGGCGTGCCCGAGAGCTTCGCCGTCGACGCCTATGGGACCATCGTCGCCAAGTCCTCGGGGCCGATCCTGACCGACGCCGATCTGAAGACGCTGACCGACGCCCTGAACGCTCCGGCGCGTTGAGGCGATCGCCCGAAACAGGGTGAATCGCGCATTAACCATATCTAGACGAAGCGCGGGCATCTTCATGCCATGTCCGCGATTTCGTCCGAGCGGCCGGCCTTTCCGCCCCAGGCGGGCGGTGCGGCCCACGCCCTGAGAACGGCCCAGTCGGCCTTCTTCCGCCAGGCCATGGGGCTGGCGGCGCCGATTGCGGCCGAAGAGACGGCGCGTCCGGTTGCGGCGGCTGCTGCGCCGGTCGAACAGGCGGCGCCGACGTCGCGCCTGCAACGCCCCGGCTCCCTGCTCGACATTCGGGTTTAGGGCGCAGCCTCAATACCCCGCTCATCCCGGCGGACGCCAGAAGGGAAGGACTTAGCCTTCAGCCGCGCCCTTGAGCGGGACCACGACGGCGTCGGCGACGTCGTTGGTCTGTGCTTGCTCCACGAACGGCTCGCCCTTTTTCTTCTTCTTGCCGCGGCCGTCGGTCTTGCCGTCGCCCTTGCGCGCGGCTTTCTCCGCCTTCTTGGCGTCCTTGGCGGCCTTCTTCGCCGCCTTGATGTCGGCGCGGGCCTGTTCGGGTGCGGCGTCGGCGGCGTCGGACAGGCTGCACAAAAGATCTAGGAAGCTGTCGCGCTTGGACTTGGGCAGCAGGCCCATGATCCGCTTGTCGGCGGCCTCGACGCGCGGGCGCGCGGCCAGCAGGGCGGCCTCGCCCTCGGGCGACAGGCGCACGGCCTTGGCGCGCGCGTCCAGCGTCGAGCGTTCGCGCTCCAGCAGGCCCTTGGTCGTCATCCGCGCCACCAGGTCGGCCAGGGTCGAGCGGTCGATGCCGGTGGCCTTGACCAGGTCGGTCTGAGTCAGGCCCGAGCGGGCGGCCACGGCCTCAAGCACGGCGAACTGGCGCTGGGTCAGGCCGTCCGGCCCCGCTTCCTCGGCGTAGATGTCCAGCGCCAGCTGCAACGCGCGGTGCATCAGATGGCTGGGCGATTCCGCCAGCCCGCCCTTGATCTTCGCCTGCTTGCCCGACTTGATCATCGTCTTCGTCCCCGAACAGCCCGATACCGGCCGTGGCCGGATGATGCTGCAACAGCTAACAGCCCGGCTTAACGCTTTGACGACGTTAAGGCTGACGGTTTGAAGACATTTAAGCGGGCCTACCGCGCGTTCGCGCTGCTTGAGGCCTTTGTTTGGCGGGCCTACCGGGCTTCGCCCTACTTGAGGCCGGGAATGGATGATCGAGTCCCTCTATGCCTCCGTCATCCTCGGGTTTGACCCGAGGATGACGAAAGCTGTCGGGGCGACCGTCAGAGGCCCGTGTCGGGGGAGACGGGGCCGCGTTCCTCGTCCTTGGTCATGTTCTTCAGGATCAGCGGCACCTGCGACAGGCCGAAGATGGAGGCCGCGATCCACAGCACGCCGCGGAAGGCCGTCCAGACGCCGTTGGGATCGGGCGTCCCCAGGTTCAGGGCCGACCAGATGGCGGTGACGGCGGTCGGGCTGCGGAACACCTCATTGACGATAGCGACGGCCAGGAAGTAGAGGCCGTAGCGGAAGGTCAGCTTGCGCCAGGCCTCGTCCGTCACCTTGATGGCCGAGCCCAGCAGGGCCTTGAACGGGTATTTCTTCAGCGGCAGCGAGCCCAGCAGGACGGCGGCCAGCAGGCCGTTCTGCACCGTCAGCTTCAGCTTCACGAACAGGTCGTCGTCGGTGACGATGGTCATGATCCCGAACACCAGGGCGAAGCCGCCGGTGATCAGGGGCATGGGCGCCAGGCGCCGCTCCAGGATGAAGCCCACCGCCAGGGCGATCATCGAGGCGATGACCAGCACCCAGGTCGCCTTGATCATGTCGCGGGTGATGAAATAGGCGGCCATGAAGGCGACCAGGGCGCCGAAGTCGACGGCCTGACGAATCCACTGCGGGCGCTTGGTTTCGGTCGCTTCACTCATACGCTTCAGTCCTCAAGCCCGACCAGGGATCGGGAAAACGCGCGGGCGTCGAAAGGTTGCAGATCCTCGACCCCTTCGCCGACGCCGATCAGCTTGATCGGGGCGTCCGAGGCCTGGGCCACGGGCACCAGGACGCCGCCGCGCGCGGTGCCGTCCAGCTTGGTCATCACCACGCCCGAGACATAGGCGGTGCGGCCGAAGATCTTTTCCTGCTCCAGGGCGTTGCGGCCGACGGTGGCGTCCAGCACCAGCAGGGTTTCGTGCGGGGCGTCGGGGTCGACCTTCTTCAGCACGCGCACGATCTTCAGCAGTTCGTCCATCAGGGTGGACTTGTTCTGCAGCCGCCCGGCCGTGTCGATCAGCACGACGTCGAAGCCTTCTTCCTTGGCCTTGGCGAAGGCGTCGAAGGCGAGCCCCGCGGCGTCGGCGCCGTCGCGGCGGCTTTCGAAATGGGCGCCCGCGCGGTCGGCCCAGACCTTGAGCTGTTCGCGGGCGGCGGCGCGGAAGGTGTCGCCGGCGACGATCATCACCTTGGCGCCCTTGGCCGTCAGGTCCGAGGCGATCTTGCCCAGGGTCGTGGTCTTGCCTGAGCCGTTCACGCCCACGAACAGAACGACATAGGGCTTGGGCCCCGACAGCGGATCGAACGTCGCCTGACGCGGCGTCAGTTCAGCGGCCACGGCCTCGGCCAGGGCCTCCTTGATCTCACGCTCGTCGGAGGTCTTGCCGAAGCGTAAGGCGCGGAATCGCTCGACGATGCGGGCCGAGGCGGCGGGGCCGAGATCGCTCTCGATCAGATGCTCTTCCAGCCGCTCCAGCGCCTCCTCGGAGAGGGGCTCCTTGACGAAGGTCGAGACGACCTGATCGGTCATCTGTTTCGAAGACCGGGACAGGCCTTCGCTCAGCCGCTGGAACCAGCCTTTTTTGGGCGTATCGCTCATGACGTGAGCCTTAGCCGACAGCGGTTCGCAGGTCACTACAAACCGCTCATCCCGGCCGACGCCGGGAGCCAGTGCTTTGGCTTCGCGACGCAACCCTATATTGATCGGGAAGGCCGCAAGGTCTGTGCCTATGGCTCTCACTGGCTCCCGGCGTCGGCCGGGATGAGCGGAAAATAGATGGCGAAGTCTGAGACGCATTCCTTCCACGCCCCGCGCAGCCACGGCTTCGTGCGCGTCGCCGCCGCGACCCCGGTGGTCCATGTCGCCGACCCTGCCGCCAACGCCGAGGAACACGAACGGCTGATCCGTCAGGCGGGCGAGGCGGGCGCAGACCTGCTGGTCTTCCCCGAACTGTCGTTGAGCGCCTACGCTATCGACGACCTGCATATGCAGGCGGCCCTGCTGGAAGAAGTCGAACGCCAGATCGCGCATCTGGTCGAGGTGGCGGATGAGGCGGGCGTCATCGCCGTGATCGGCGCGCCGATCCGCAACGGCGACGCCCTGTTCAACTGCGCCGTGGTGCTGGGCGGGGGCGAGGTTCTGGGCGTGGTTCCCAAGACCTATCTGCCCAACTACCGCGAATATTATGAGAAGCGCTGGTTCGCGCCCGCCGCCAGCCGCAGCGAGGACGCTGTCGTCCTGAACGGTACGAGCGTCGATTTCGCGCCGGGCCTGATTTTTGAGGCGACGAACCGTCCGGGCTTCGTCTTCGCGGTCGAGATCTGCGAGGACTTCTGGGCGCCCCAGCCGCCCTCGACGCGGGCGGCGCTCGCGGGGGCGCGCATCCTGTGCAACCTGTCGGCCTCCAACATCGTCATCGGCAAGGCGGACGAGCGCGCCTTGCTGTGCGCCAGCCAGTCGGCCCGCACCCTGTCGGCCTATGTCTTCGCCGCCTCGGGCTGGGGCGAGAGCACGACGGACCTGGCCTGGGACGGTCAGGCGACCATTCATGAACTGGGGGCGCGGCTGGCCGAGGGCGAGCGTTTCGCCCTGCACAGCCATCTGACGATCGCCGACGTGGACGTGGACCGCATCGGTCTGGACCGCCTGCGCAACGGCACCTTCGCCGACTGCGCGCGGCTGGAGGGCGAGGCTGCGACGGTGGTTCCGTTCGAGGCGGGGGAGGGGCCGACCGGCGCCCTGATCCGGCCGCTGGACCGCTTCCCCTTCGTGCCGGACGACGCCGCGCGTCTGGATCAGGACTGCTTCGAGGCCTTCAACATTCAGGTCCAGGGCCTGATGCGGCGGATGACGGCGACGGGGTCGAAGGCCCTGGTGATCGGCGTTTCGGGCGGGCTGGATTCGACCCAGGCCCTGCTGGTCGCCTGTCGCGCCTTTGATCGGCTGGAGCTGCCGCGCACCGGCATTCTGGCCTTCACCATGCCGGGGTTCGCGACCTCGGACGGCACCAAATCCAACGCCTGGGCGCTGATGAAGGCGCTGGGGGTGACGGGGGCCGAGATCGATATTCGCCCCGCCGCCGAACAGATGCTGCGCGACATCGGCCATCCATTCTCGAATGGCGAGCCGGTGCATGACATCACCTTCGAGAACGTCCAGGCGGGCCTGCGCACTGACTATCTGTTTCGTCTGGCCAATCAGAACCACGGCTTCGTGCCGGGCACCGGCGACTTGTCGGAACTGGCTCTGGGCTGGTGCACCTATGGCGTCGGCGACCACATGAGCCACTACAACGTCAACAGCGGGGTGGCGAAGACCCTGATCCAGCACCTGATCCGCTGGGTGGCCGAGCGCGGCCTGGTCGGCGAGGCGGCGGTTCCGACGCTGCACGCCATCCTGGCCACCGAAATCTCGCCCGAACTGGTGCCGGCAGGCGCCGACGGGGCGATCCAGTCGACGCAGAGTATTGTCGGCCCCTATGCGCTGAACGACTTCTTCCTGTTCTACATCAGCCGCTTCGGCCTGAAGCCGTCCAAGGTCGCCTATCTGGCGCATCAGGCCTGGGGCGATGCGGCGACGGGAAGCTGGCCGGTCGGCCTGCCGCAGGGCGAGCGCGTCGCCTATGACCTGGCGACCATCAAGGGGTGGTTGCGGAAGTTCCTGATCCGCTTCTTCCAGACCAGCCAGTTCAAGCGCTCGGCCGTGCCGAACGGGCCGAAGGTGGTCACGGGCGGGTCGCTGTCGCCGCGCGGCGACTGGCGGGCGCCGTCGGATTCCTCGGCGCGGGTCTGGCTGGACGAACTGGACGCCAATACGCCGGACTGATGCGCGCGGGGGTTGAAACGACCCGCCTGGGGTTTACCCGCCTGCACGGCGCGGGTTAGCGTTTTCTTCTCCCCGCCCTCTGTGAGCCTGACACACCCGGTCGTGCGGGAGAGCCCGGATCTGTCCGGGTCAGCCTTGGGCTGAGCGTTCGGGGCTGAAGAAGGATACGTCATGCGTTTTGCAACGGCCGCCGCCCCGACCGCCATTCTGGCCGCCCTGTTCCTGACCGCTGCGCCCGCCCTGGCGCAGGACGCCGCTCCGGCCCCCGCTGCCGCCGCAGCGGCAGACGGTGAACCGACCGACGCGGAACTGACCCAGTTCGCTGCCGCCATGAAGACGGTCCAGAGCGTGGCCGCGACCGTCCAGAACGGAACACCCACCGAGGACCAGCAGGCCCAGATGTCGGCCGCCGTCCAGAACTCCGGTCTGGCCATCGAACGCTTCAACGCCATTTCGGCCGCCGTTTCGGCTGATCCGGTGCTGCAGGCCCGCGCGGCTGTGGCGGGCGCGACGCCGTCCGCGCCCGGCTCGGTCGGGGCCGGCGTCACGGACGCCGAAGCCGGTCAGTTCGCCGCCGCCATGGGCGAGATCTCGGGCATCGCGCGCGCCCTGAACGGCGCCCAGCCGAACGCGGAACAGCAGGCCCAGATGGCCGCCGCCATCCAGAACTCGGGCCTTGAGGTCGAGCGCTTCAACGCCATTTCCGCCGCTACGGCCCAGGACGAGCATCTTCAGGCGCGCATCGCCCTTGCCCAGGCGCGTCAGGGGGAATAGGCCAGTTGAAACGAGGGCCGTCGCTGATGCGGCGGCCCTTCTTCCATTCAGACAGGACTGATCATGAGCGACGACGTCACCAAGGACTCCAACGGCAACCTTCTGTCGGACGGCGACAGCGTGACCCTGATCAAGGATCTGAAGGTCAAGGGCTCGGGCGGGGTGACGCTGAAGCGCGGCACTCTGGTCAAGAACATCCGCCTGACCGGCGACCCCGATGAAATCGAAGCCAATGTCGAGAAGGTGCGCGGCCTGGTCCTGCGCACGGAGTTCGTGAAGAAGGCATAATTTAGGGGGCCTACCGCGCTTCGCGCTACTTGAGGCCCAGCAGGCTGACTCAGCCCACCTCCGCCAGAAACTCGAAGATGGCCGCGCGCGCCTCGGGCTCGTCCAGCATGGGGGCGTGGCCGACGCCCGGAACCTCGACATAGGCCATGGCGGGGGCGGCCTTCTTCATCTTGTCGGCGATGGCGGGGCTGAGCAGGTCGGACGTTCCGCCGCGCACCAGCAGGGTCGGCTTCTTCCGCGCCAGCGCCCGGAACGCGGGCCACAGGTTGGGAACCAGGGCCTTGGACCCCGCCGCCTTGATCGGCGCGGAGATATCCGGGTCATAGTCCAGCACCGGCGCGCCCTCGGTCCCCTCGCGGAAGACGCGGCGGGCGAAGGCGGCCCAGTCGGCGTCCGTATAGTCGGGGAAGGCCGCCTCATTGATGCGCCGGGCGTAGGCCATGGCGTCGTCCCAGCTCTCGATCACGACGGGCTGGCCGGTATAGGCGGCGATGCGGGCCAGACCTTCGGTCGCGACCTCGGGGCCGACGTCGTTGAGGATGGCGGCGGCGATGGCCTTGGGCTTGGTGGCCGTCAGCGCCAGGGTGATCAGCCCGCCCATGGAGGTGCCGAGGAAGACCGCCTTCTCGATCCCTGCCTGCTCCATCAGGGCCACGACGTCCTTCGCATAGACGTCCGGCGTATAGGTCATGGGGTCGGGCGCACGATCCGACCGGCCGCGCCCGCGCACGTCGATCGCCAGGACGCGGCGGCCGCTGTGGGCGATCAGACCGGCGATGACGCCGAAATCAGCGCTGTTGCGCGTCAGGCCGTGGATGGCGATGACCGGCAGGCGCGCCGGCCCCTCGGCCGGGGCATAGTCGCGCGCGTAGAGGTTCAATCCGTCCGGCGAGGTCCAGCGCCGCTCGACGTAGCGGTCGGCCAGCGGGGTGGTCATCGGCATGGATCGTCTCCGAACAGCAGTTCCGTTCGAGCGACGTTAATTCATCGATTGCGGAATAGCGATCAGGCGAGCGGCAGATCGCGGATGAATTGATCGAGATCGCCCTCGGTGAAGCGGTGGCCCGCCACGCCCGCGCGTCGCGCCGCCTCCATGTCGGACGGCTGGTCGCCGATCATCAACGAGCTGGAGAGGTCGAGGTCGTGCTCGGCGGCGGCCCTCAACAACATGCCGGGATTGGGCTTGCGGTCGGGGTGGTCGGGATGGCGATAGCGTTCGTCCGTCGCTTCAGAATGGAAGGGACAGGCGTAGACGGCGTCGATGCGTCCGCCGCCCTCGGCCAGCCGCGCGACCAGCCGGCGGTTGAAGTCGTGCATGGTCTCTTCGCTGAACATGCCGCGCGCCACGCCCGACTGGTTGGTGACGATGACGGTGACGTAGCCCGCCGCGTTCAGCCGCTTCACCGCCTCCGCCGCGCCGGGGATCAGCACCAGTTGATCGGGCCGGTGCGGATAGCCGCTGTCGATGATCAGCACGCCGTCGCGGTCGAGGAAGGCGGCGGGGCGCTGGGTCATGCGGGCTCCGTCAGCAGGGCCGAGAAGGCAGTCATCAGATGATAGAGGCTCGAGGCGGGAACGGCGGCGTCCAGTGGTCGTCCCTCGGCGTCAAAGGCGTCGATCCACAGGCCGGGCGTCTCTGTCGCCAGATGGGTCTCGAACAGGCGATCGATCAGCCTCGCCGCCCTGAGGTGTTCGCCGCGCGCATGCAGGACGCGCAGAAGCTCGGTTTGGGCCCACAGGCGTACGCCGCCGTCGCGGACCTGGCCGATCCGGTTGATCTCGCGCACGGCCAAGCCATCCGCGCGGACTCCGCAGGTCAGGGCGCTGGTGTAGAGGGCGCGCGCGGCGGAGCTCAGGTCCGGCAAGCCGAGGCGCGCGGCTTCGTCCAGCAGCCAGACCCATTCCATGTGGTGCCCCGGCTCGATGCACTGGCCTTCTGAGCCGGGGCGCGGGCTCCAGTCGGCCTCGTAGAACTCGCCCAGCATCAGATGCTCGCGGTCGAAGAAGCGCCGGTTGAACAGGTCCAGCACCGAGCGCGCCGCCGCCTCGAAGGCCTGATCTGGCGCTGTCGCCTGCCAGGCCAGCAGGGCCTCCAGCATGTGCATGTGCGGGTTCTGGCGGCGCGGCAAAACCGGGGGCAGGGCCTCTTGCCAGCCGCTGTGGACCGGGTCGGTCATCTGCGCCTGGATGGCCGCCAGCGTCTCCAGCGCCAGGGGCCGGGCTCGTTCGTCCTTCAGCACGCGGTGCGCGGCGGCCAGGGCGAACAGGACGAAGGCCAGGTCATAGAGGTCGGGCGTGGCGTCGATCACGACCCCTGCATCGTCCGTGGCGCGCGTCCACAGGCCGTCGTCCCGGCGGTTGTTGCGGATCAGGGCGTCCAGCGCGGCGCGGGCGACGGGTTCGCCCTCGGCCCAGCCCAGCGCGACGGCTTGGATGAAGACATAGGTCTGTCGTGCTTGCACGCGGGTGCGGCGGGGGACGCCTGTGACGGGCCGCCCGTCGAAGTCCAGCTTCTCGAAGAAGCGGCCATCGCCGTCGATGCCCGCCGCCGCCCACAGCGGCAGGGCCTGGCCGAACAGCCAGTCATGGACCCGGTTCCTGGCGGCGGCGTCGAAGCTCATGGCTCCGGCTTAGGCGGCGCTCTCGCCTTTGCCAAGCCGCCCTTTCGTTGCATCGCGCAACGCGAAGTGACTCCGGGGGGTTTGTTCAGCACCCCGCCGCTTTGCTAGGACGCAGGCTGACACAGACGACCCGCCTTCGCGTCCGCGCCCCGGAAGACGATTCCCCGCTGCGCCGGCCCCATCGAGAGAGCGACATCGCAATGACCATTCCCTTCATCGACCTTCAGGCCCAGCGTCTGCGTCTCGGCGGCAAGATCGAGGCCGCCGTTCAGGAGGCCGTCGTCGGCGGTGCCTGGGTCATGGGCCCGCAGGTGCGCCAGTTCGAGGCCGACCTGGCCGCCTTCGGCAAGGCCAAGCACGCCTTAGGCTGCGCCAACGGCACCGACGCCCTGGCCCTGCCGCTGATGGCCTGGGAGATCGGGCGCGGCGACGCCGTCTTCGTCCCCAGCTTCACCTTCGCCGCCACCGCCGAGGTCGTGCCGTGGTTCGACGCCGAGCCGGTCTTCGTCGATGTGGACGAGAACGCCTACAACATGGACCCGGCGGCGCTGGAGCGCGCCATCGAGGGCGTCAAGGCCGAGGGCCGCCTGACCCCGCGCGTGGTCATCGCCGTCGACCTGTTCGGCCAGCCCGCCGACTATCCGGCCATCAAGGCCGTCTGTGACAAACATGGCCTGAAGCTGATCTCGGACTCGGCGCAGGGCTTCGGCTGCACCATCGACGGCGCGCACCCGTTGAAATGGGCCGATGTGACCACCACTAGCTTCTTTCCGGCCAAGCCGCTGGGCTGCTACGGCGACGGCGGGGCGGTGTTGACCAATGACGACGAACTGGCCCAGCTGATGGATTCCATCCGCGTCCACGGCAAGGCGGTCGGCGTCGATCTGAAGGACCGGGCCTTCGACCACGACCCCAAATATCTGAATATGCGCATCGGCCTGAACAGCCGTCTGGACACCATTCAGGCCGCCGTCCTGATCGAAAAGCTGAAGGTCTTCGCTCAGGAGATCGAGTGGCGCAACGCCGCCGCCGCCCGCTACAACGAGGGCCTTCGCCCCCACGTCGCCAAGGTTCCGGACGTTCCAGCGGGCAATGTCTCCAACTGGGCGCAGTACACGGTCGAGCATCCCGACCGCGACGCCCTGGCCGCACACCTGAAGGAACAGGGCGTGCCGACGGCGGTCTATTATCCGATCCCGCTGCACCTTCAGCCCGCCTATGAGCACTATCCGCGCGGCGCGGGCGGCTTGCCCGTCACCGAGCGGCTGAAGGATGTGGTGATCAGCCTGCCGATGCACGCTGATCTGGACGCGGCGACGCAGGACCGCATCATCGCCGCCGTCGCCAGCTTCAAGGCTTGATCCGCATGACCATCCATCAGACCCCCCTCAAGATCGGCGTCGCCGGCGCCGGCGTCATGGGCCGCAACCACGCCCGCGTCCTGGCCGAACTGCGCGACGTCGAGCTGACGACCGTCTTTGATCCCGATGCCGTGACGGCCGAGGGCGTGGCCGCCGCCTATGGGGCGACCGCCGTGACGACCGCCGAGGCCTTCGTCGCCGCCGGTCTGGACGCCGCGGTCATCGCCACGCCGAACCGCTATCACGCCGAACTGGGCGTGGCCCTGTTGAACGCCGGGGTTCATGTACTGGTCGAGAAGCCGATCGCGGCCACGGTGGCCGACGCCCAGGCCATGATCGACGCGGCCAGGGCCAATGACCGCGTGCTGATGGTCGGTCATGTCGAGCGCTTCAACCCGGCGGTCGAGACGGTCAAGCGCGCCATCGACGGCGACGAGATCATCTCCATCCAGATCACCCGCGTCGGCCCCTTCCCGCCGCGCATGGGCGAGGTCGGGGTGGTCATTGACCTGGCGGTGCACGACATCGACATCATCCGCCACCTGACGGGGTCGGAGATGACCGAGGTCCAGTCGCTGCTGGGCCACACCCACGCCTCGCGCGAGGACTCGGCCTTGCTGCAGTTCCGCATGGACAATGGGGTGATCGCCCACATCACCACCAACTGGGTCACGCCTTACAAGACCCGCGTCCTGCAGGTGGCGACCAAGAACCGCTTCATCGTCGCCGACCTGATCACCCGTCAGGTGACGGAATTCTTCGGCCAGCAGCCGGACGGCTCATACTCCACGCGGATGCTGAACGCTTGGCCCGCCGAGCCGCTCAAGAAGGAGCACGAGGCCTTCATCCACGCCATCCGCACCGGCGAGACGGCGGCGGTCAGCGGCGAGGATGGCCTGCGCAATCTGGAAGTGGCGCTGAGGTGCCTGGGCGAATAGGCGCCCATGAATTTCCGCTCACCCCGGCGCTCGCCGGGATGAGCGGGAGGCCCTAGGCCTTCACCACCTGCATCGTCAGCCATTCGGCGATCAGGGCGGGCTTGTCGCCGCCGTCAATCTCGACGGTCAGTTCGTGCTTCAGCAGCCAGCGGCCGTCGCCCTTGTCCTCGGCCGACAGCAGCTTGAAGCGGCCGCGCACGCGCGATCCCGACGGCGCCGGGGCGAGGAAGCGCAGGCGGTCGAAGCCGTAGTTCACCCCCATGACCAGATCATCCAGCGGGGGGATCGCATCCATGCTCATGGCCGAGGCGAGGCTGAGGGTCAGGAAGCCGTGCGCAATGGTCCCGCCGAAGGGCGTCGCCTTGGCGCGCTCGGGATCGACGTGGACGAACTGCTCGTCCTCGGTCAGACCGGCGAAGGCGTCGATGCGCGCCTGATCCAGCGTGAACCAGCGGCTGACGCCGACCTCCTGTCCGATCAGGGATTGAAGTTCGCTGGCCTTGGTCATGTGACGCCCTCCCATTTGCGCCAGCCTTGCGCGCGGAGGGGGCGGAGGCAAGGCCTACCCTTCGAACCGTCCCTCGATGATTTCGCTGAACAGGCCGGGGTCGACGTTGCCGCCCGACAGGACGATGCCGGTGGTCAGCCCCTTCGCCTCGACCTTGCCCGCCAGCAGGGCCGCCAGCGACACGGCGCCGCCCGGCTCGATGACCAGCTTCAGCCAGCGGAAGGCGAAGCGCATGGCCTCGGCGACCTCGGCGTCGGTGACGGTCGCGGCGCCCGCCAGACGCCGGTTGATCGGCCACGTCAGTTCGCCCGGAATAGGCGCCATCAGGGCGTCGCAGATGGACGGCTCCCCCTGCGGATGGGCGGTGCGGGCGCCCGCCTCCAGCGAGCGGCGGGTGTCGTCGAAGGCGTCGGGTTCGACCACGATGACGCGAGCGTCGGGGCTCTGTTCGGCCATGACCAGATTGATCCCGGCGATCAGCCCGCCGCCCGAGGCGCCGCACAGCAGCTGATCCATCGGCACGCCGGCCTGCTCCAGCATCTCCAGCCCGACCGTGCCCTGACCCTCGATGATGAAGGGATCGTCGAACGGCGGGACCAGCACTGAGCCGCGCTCGCCCGCGATCCCGGCGCCGATGGCCTCGCGGCTCTCGGTCCATCGGTCGTAGAAGCGCACCTCGCCGCCGAAGGCGCGCACGCCCTCGACCTTCACCGTCGGGCTGTCGGACGGCATGACGATGACGGCGGGCGCGCCGACAGCCTTGGCCGCCGCCGCCACCCCCTGCGCGTGGTTGCCGGAGGAATAGGCCACGACGCCGCGCGCCTTCTCTTCCTCGCCCAGGCGGCTGACGCGGTTGTAGGCGCCGCGGAATTTGAAGGCGCCCGCGACCTGAAAGGTCTCGGCCTTCATCAGGACGCGCCCGCCGACAGCCTCGTTCAGGGCCGGGTGCTCGATCAGCGGCGTGCGGACGGCGGCGGGTGCGATCTGGCGGGCGGCGTCGACGACGCCTTGGAAACTGGGCGTATGCATGGCTTCCCTCTTACGTCGCGGCGCAGGCTCTGCATAACTCACATCATGCAAGCAAATATGATCCTCGCCATCGACCAGGGCACGACCTCGACGCGGGCGATCGCGTTTGAGGTCTCGCCGCCTCAAGCAGGGCAAGGCCCGATAGGCGACAAGAATGAAGGCGGGGCCTTTCATGCGGTCGCCGTCAGCCAGATCGAGCTGGTGCAGCATTTCCCGCAGTCGGGCTGGGTCGAGCATGACGCGGCCGAGATCTGGCGCGCGACGCTGCAGACCTGTCGCGAGGTGGTCAGGAAGGCGGGCGGCGTCGGCCGTTTCGCCGCCATCGGCATCACCAACCAGCGCGAGACCTCGGTGATCTGGGACGCGGCGACGGGCGAGCCCCTGCACCGCGCCATCGTCTGGCAGGACCGGCGCACGGCCGAGGCGACGGGCAAGCTGGCGGCGGCAGGGCATGAAGCGGCGGTTCAGGCGGCGACGGGCCTGATCCTCGACCCCTATTTCTCGGCGTCGAAATACGCCTGGCTGCTGGACGCCGTGCCCGGCGCGCGCGAACGGGCGGCGCGGGGCGAGGTCAAGCTGGGCACCATCGACGCCTGGCTGATCTGGAAGCTGACGGGCGGAAACAGCCACGTCACCGACGCCACCAACGCCAGCCGCACCAGCCTCATGGACCTGACGACGCGCACATGGCGCCCGGACCTCTGCGACCTGTTCGGCGTGCCGATGGAGGCCCTGCCGGAAATCCGCGACTGCGACGCCCTGCTGGGGAACGCCGATCCGTCCCTGCTGGGGCGCGCCCTGCCCATTCACGGCTCGGCGGGGGACCAGCACGCGGCGCTGGTCGGGCATGGGGCGCTGACGGCGGGGGACGCCAAGATCACCTATGGCACGGGCGCCTTTCTGGTGGCCAATGTCGGGGCGGCGCCTGTGGCCTCGACCTCGCGCCTGCTGGGCACGCTGGGCTATGCGGCGGGCGGCGAGGCGGCCTATGCGCTGGAGGGGTCCATCTTCTCGGCCGGATCGGCGATCCAGTGGCTGCGCGACGGGCTGAAGGTGCTGTCGGACTCGCGCCAGTCCGAGGCGATGGCCCAGACGCTGAAGGACAACGCCGGGGTCTATCTGGTCCCCGGTTTCACCGGCCTGGGCGCGCCGTGGTGGGAGCCGGAAGCGCGCGGAACCGTCGTCGGCCTGACCCGCGACAGCGGCCCGGCGCACATGGTCCGCGCCGCGTTGGAGAGCCTGGCCTATCAGACCCGCGACCTGCTGGACGCGTTGACCAAGGACGGCGCGCCGCCGCTGAAACGGCTCAAGGTCGACGGCGGCGTCACCGCCAACGCCTTCGCCATGCAGTTCATCGCCGACATCTGCGAGGTCGAGGTCGAACGTCCCGCCTTTCAGGAAATGACGGCCATGGGGGCGGCGCGGCTGGCGGCCTATGGCGTGGGTTTGACTGAGGCCCTTTGGACCGCCCCGGCCGAGGCGCCCGCCGTCTGGACCCCGCGCATGGGGGCCGATGAGCGGGCGCGGCTGCTGAGGGGCTGGCGCGGCGCGGTCAGGGCCGCCATCATCGCCGCCCAGCCGGAGGAGGGGGAATGACCGAGGCCATGGACGCTCAGACATTGGACGCTCAGGCGGCTTTCTCCGGCACGCGCGAGGTGGACGACCGCCATCGGCTGGACGAGGCGGCGCTGGACGCCTGGCTGGCGGCGAACGTCGAGGGCTACGCCGGGCCGCTGACCATCCGCCAGTTCAAGGGCGGCCAGTCCAACCCGACCTATGAGCTGACCACGCCGGGCCGGACCTATGTGCTGCGCCGCAAGCCGCCGGGCGCGCTGCTGGCCAGCGCCCACGCGGTGGATCGGGAGTTCGCGGTGATCTCGGCCTTGCACGTCCAGGGTTTTCCTGTCGCGCGACCCTATGCTCTGTGTGCGGACGATGGCGTCATCGGCTCCATCTTCTACGTCATGGAGAAGGTCGAGGGGCGCATCTTCTGGGACTTGAAGCTGCCCGGCCTGACCCCGCCGGAGCGCCGCGCCGTCTATGACGCCCAGGTCGATACGCTGGCGGCCCTGCACCGACTGGAACCCGACGCCGTCGGCCTGGCGGACTACGGCAAGGCGGGGAATTATTTCGCCCGCCAGGTGGGGCGCTGGAGCAAGCAGTATCGCGCTTCCGAGATCGCACCGATCGCGGCCATGGACCGGCTGATCGCCTTCCTGCCCGACAGCCTGCCGCCCGAGGGACCGACGCGGATCGTGCATGGGGATTTCCGGCTCGACAATCTGATCCTCGATCCGGCCGAGGCGAAGGTGCGGGCGGTGCTGGACTGGGAGCTGTCGACCTTGGGCGACCCGATGGCGGACTTCTCCTATTTGCTGATCGCCTGGGTCATTCCCGCGTCCCTGCGCAACGGCCTGGCGGGGGCGGACCTGAAGGCGCTGGGCATTCCTTCGGTCGAGGAGACGGTCGAACGCTATGCGCAGAAGACAGGCACGGCGGCGCCGGAGAACCTGGACTGGCTGTTCGCTTATAATCTGTTCCGGTTGGCGGCCATCTGTCAGGGCATCGCCGGACGGGTGCGCGACGGCACCGCCGCCAGCGCCCATGCGAAGGCGATGGCGGGCCAAGTCGGCCCGCTTTCGGATGCGGCCTGGGGCTTTGCGCGCAGGGCCGGGGCCTAGCGGAGCCATATGGAAACAGTTTTTGTTACTGATCGATTTGTGAAACGCTCACGGAAGGCCTACCTTCCTATCAGGAGCATGAACCCTGATGTCTGACAGCCAACGTTTTCCCGTCGCCGCCCACGCCCTGGCCTATCTGGCCCACAAGGGCGCCTATGCGGCGACCGAGGCCGAGCCGAGCGCCGTCCTGGCGGCCTCGGTGCCGACCAACCCGGTGGTGATCCGCCGGGTCACGGCCTTGCTGGCCAAGGCGGGCTTGATCGCCACGCGCCCCGGCGCGTCGGGCGGATCGTGGCTGCTGCGGCGGCCCGAGGATATTCGCCTGGATGAGGTGCTGAAGGCCGTGAACGGCTGCGCCCAGTTGGGTTCGCCGCCCGCCGGCGCCAAGGGCTGCCCGGTCGGCGAGCATATTCCTCGCCAGGTGGCCAAGGCCCTGACGGCGGCGGATCAGGCGGCGGGCGCGGCCCTGTCGAAGATCACCATCGCCGACCTGCTGGCCGAAGATTCCGAGGTGCTGCGTCCGTTCGCGCCGCATCCGTGCTGCCCCAACGCCGACGCGGCCTGACGAGGCGTCTTTGGGGGAGGGGCGTCGCACCGTTCTGATCACCGGGGCTTCGGCGGGCATCGGCGCCGCCCTGGCGCGCGTCTGCGCGGCGCGAGGCCATGACCTGATCCTGACCGCCCGGCGCGAAGGGCCGCTTCAGGCCCTGGCCGAGGAGCTGGCCGCCGCCCACGGCGTCGCCGCGAGCGTCGTCGTCGCCGATCTGGCCGAGCCGGAGGCGCCTGCGCGTCTGGTCGAGGCGATCGCGGCGCGGGGCTTGAGCGTCGACGGCCTGATCAACAATGCGGGCTTCAGCCGCACGACGGGCTTCCTGGCGACCGATCCGGCCGATCACGCCGCCATGATCCGCGTCATGCTGAGCGCGCCGGTCGAGCTGTCGCGCCTAGTGTTGCCCGGCATGGTCGCGCGCGGCTGGGGCCGGGTGCTGAACGTGGCCTCCCTGGCCGGGCAGATGCCGGCGACCGGCGGCGACACCCTGTACGGTCCGATCAAGAGCTTCCTGATCAAGGCGTCGCAGGGGTTGTGGCTGGAGACGCAAGGGACCGGCGTGCACGTCACCGCCCTGTGCCCCGGCTACACCTATACCGAGTTCCATGACGTCAACGGCTCACGCGATCAGGTCTCGGCCGCCTATCCCAAGTGGATGTGGATGGACGCCGACCGCGTGGCCCGCATCGGCTGGGACGCGGTCGAGGCCAACCGGCCGCGCGTGACGCCGGGCGTCGCCAACAATGTGCTGGCGGCGCTGGGCGGGCTGCTGCCCGACGCTCTGGCGCTGAAGATGGTCGGCGGCCACGCCAGACGGCTGGACCGCCTCTAGAGCTTTTAGTGCCCGCCGGAGGGGTAGGGGGTGGTGACGCCCGCGCTGAACATGCCCGGCAGGGCTTCGCCCAGACCCATCAGGATGAACTGGATCGCCAGGGCGCACAGGATCAGGCCCAGCACCCGCACCACGATGGCCATGCCCACGTCGCCCAGCAGGCGGCTGATCGGGCCGGTGGCGGCGAAGCACATGAAGGTGACGACGCAGGCGGCGACCATGGCGGTCAGCGACGCGGCCGTGCCCGCCGCGCCCAGCTTTTGCGCCTCGCCCGCCTGGATGATGATGGCCGAGATGGCGCCCGGTCCGATCATCAGGGGAATGGCGAAGGGCACGATCAGACGCTTGAACCGGCGCTTGGCGTAGCCGCGCACGTCCTGGGCGTCGGTCGCGGCGTCGGCGTCGGCGAAGATCTTGAGGAAGTCCTCGCGCGCCATGTCCAGACCCAGCAGCAGCAGCAGGATGCCGCCCGCGATGCGGAAGGCGGCCAGCGAAATGCCGAAGAACTGCAGCAGGCCCAGGCCCGTGAAGAAGAAGAAGCCGAGGAAGACCGCCGCGAAGGCGCAGATCATGGCCGAGACGGTGATGCGCTGGCGCAGAGAGGCGCCCGCCGTCGCCGCCGCGAAGATCGGTACATTGCCGATCGGGTCCAGCAGGGCGAACAGCGCCACGAACAGGTTGACCCCCAGATCGACCGCGTTCATTGCTTGCCCCCGCCTTAGAAAACCCGCCGCGCGACCGCGACCCCTTGTCTCACCTATCGGGGCATCCGCGCGCGCCTGCAAGCCGCCGAGAGCCGGAAATGTCAGCAGACCGTCCCAATCGCCTCTTCGACCCGCGCGTCATCTGCGCCCTGGACGTGCCGACGACCGATGAGGCGCGCGCCCTGGTCGAACGGATCGGCGATGCGGTCGGCTTCTACAAGGTCGGGCTGCAGCTGTTCGCCTCGGACGGCATGGGGCTGGCGCGCGAGCTGAAGGCGTCGGGCGCCCAGGTGTTTCTGGACTGGAAGCTGCACGATATCGGCGCGACGGTGGAGAAGGCGACGGCGGTGCTGGCGAACGCGGGCTGCGACCTGCTGACCGTCCACGCCCGGGCCCAGGTGATGGCGGCGGCGGCGCGCGGCGCGGCGGGCTCGGATCTGAAGATCCTGGGCGTCACCGTCCTGACCAGCCTGACGGACGACGATCTGAAGGCGGACGACCACAGCCTGTCGGCGGCCGAACTGGTGGAGCGGCGGGTGCGTCAGGCGCTGGAGGCGGGCATCCACGGCGTCGTCTCCAGCCCGCATGAGGCGGGCCGGGCGCGTGAGATCGCCGTGGCGGCGGGGCGTGAGGACTTCCTGATCGTGACGCCGGGCGTACGGCCCGCAGGCGCGGCCATGGACGATCAGGCGCGCGCCGCGACCCCGGCCAGCGCCCTGCAATCGGGGGCGACCCATCTGGTCATCGGCCGTCCGATCACCGCCGTCGCCGATCCGCGCGCGGCGGCCCAGGCGATCACCCAGGAGATCGCCCTGGTCTGAGGCCTATGGGCTTGATCCGTAAGCGGTCTGCTTCACGTGAAACAAGAAAGGGCAGCGTCGGCGGACGCCGCCCTTTTTCGTATCAGCCGCGTTCGCCGCGTTCCTGGCGGTAGGGCCGCTCGGTCGGAGACGGCGGCGCCGGCGGGGCGGGCGGCACGGCGTAATAGCCCTGGTCGAAGTTCACGACCGGCGGGGCGGTTTCGACGCGCGGCGGCTCGACGTAGACGTTGGGGCGCGCCACCTCGACTTGGGCCGGGGCGACGCGCACATCGGCGGCGGCCACATGGACCGGCGGCGGCGCCACGTGGACGCGGGCCGGTTCGACGTAGACCGGGGCCGGCTGCACATAGACCGGCGGCGATTCCACATAGACGGGCGGTTGCGAGACATAGACCGGCGGCTGGCTGACGTAGACCGGCTCCGAACGGTAGTAGACGGGCTGGGGCGGCGGGCCGCAACGGCCGCAGTCCTGGCCGTATCCGCCTTGATAATAGCCCTGCTGGGAGTATCCGCCGCCGCTGTACTGGCCGCCGTAGCCGCCATAGCCGTAACGCGCCCAGGGGTAGCGGCCGTAGCCGTCGACGGGATAGCCGAAGGGCATGGAGCGGGTGACGCCGGAATAGCCGTAGCCGCCGTGCTGGATCGGCGGCTGCGACGGAGCGATCACGACCGGCGGACGAACTCCGGCGCCGCCGTAGCCGTAGCCATAGCCGTAGCTTTCGATCGGGCCGTAGCCGCCCTGCCAGCCGGTGTCGCTGTACCAGGTCTGGGCGCGGGTCTGGACCACGGGACCGCGGGCATAGCCTGCGGCGGCGTTGTATCGGGCGCCGGCCTGATGAGCCTCGGCCGCACCGGCGGTAAGGATCGCCGCGCCTGCGGCGGCGTAGAATAGAGCCTTCATGGCTGCGCTCCTTGTTTCGGCCGCAAAGGTTAATGCGGATCTCGCCGGAGCGTTCACTATTCTCCCGTCAAGGGAACCGGGAGGCCGCATCGGCGGGAGGCATGAGGCGTCCAGGCCGCCTTCGCCCAGGCAGCGAGCTGCTGCGCGACGAGCGTTAGCGTCCTTACCAGCTCAAGCAGCGAGCCGCCGCGCGGGGAGCGCTAGCGTCCTAAAAGTCCACCGCCAGACCCTTCTTCTCCCAGTCGCCGAAACGGGTCGGTTCCGGCCCCTTGCGGCCGCCGACCTCGTTCGGAAGCGCGGCGGCCTCCTCGGCGGCGCGGCGTTCGGCGGCCTCCAGCAGGGCGCGGCGGGCGACCTCGTTCAGGGGGCGCTCGGGCGTGGCGTGGGGCACGTCGGCGTTGAAGGCTTCCTCTGGGAAAGGTTCGGACGGATGTTCAGTCGGGGGGGTGGGCTGTTCGGTCACAGGTCGCCTGCCTTGAGAGCGGGGATACTGGGGCTCAAATAGACGTTCCGGCTGAACACGCCACCCCTTGCAGTCCGACAGCGCGACCGAAGCCCGTATGAACCATCTGAAGACATTCGCCCTGCTGGCCGTGATGACCGCCCTGTTCATGGGGATCGGCTATCTGATCGGCGGCGCGACCGGCATGGCGATCGCCCTGGTCGCGGCGGCGGGCATGAACCTGTTTTCCTATTGGAATGCGGACAAGATCGTCCTGAAGATGTACCGCGCCCAGCCGGTGGACGAGACCCACCCCAACGCGGTGGTGCGCGCCTATGTCGCCGATGTGAAGCAGATGGCCGGCGACGCGGGCCTGCCCCTGCCCAACATCACCATCATTCCGAACGATCAGCCGAACGCCTTCGCCACGGGACGCAATCCCCAAAACGCGGCGGTGGCGGCGACGACGGGCCTGCTGGACATGCTGACGCGCGAAGAGATTCGCGGCGTCATGGCGCACGAGCTGGCCCATGTGAAGAACCGCGACACCCTGACCATGACGGTCACGGCGACGGTGGCGGGCGCCATCGCCATGCTGGCCAACTTCGCCCTGTTCTTCGGCGGCGGCGATGATCGCGAACGGCCTGGCGGCATGATGGGGACCATCGCCCTGATGCTGCTGGCGCCGATGGCGGCGGGTCTGGTGCAGATGGCCATCAGCCGCACTCGCGAATACGAGGCCGATCGCGTCGGCGCCGAGATCGCTGACGACCCGCAGGCCCTGGCCTCGGCCCTGCAGAAGATCGAGGCCTATGCGCGCGGGGCGGTCAACGCCCCGGCCGAGCGCAATCCCGCCACGGCCCATATGTTCATCATCAATCCGCTGAACGGGAAGGGGGCGGACAATCTGTTCTCGACCCACCCGGCCACCGGCAATCGTGTCCGCGCCCTGATGGAGCTCGGCGCGAAAATGGGCATGGGCGGGCGCGTGCGTCCGGCGGCGGCCTTCGTGGCGCCTGCGCCTGTCGCCTCCAGCGCGTCCGCCGCGCCGGTCCGGGGGACCAGCGTGCCGACGACCGACGACGCGCCCGCCACGCCGCCACGCGGCCCCTGGGGTTGAGCTTTCGGCAGGCAAGGGGCTTTGCGTGGGCGGGCTTAAGCCGCTAGAGCGAAATCGGTTCAGTTGGACGAGTGTCCAACTGAACACAGATATTCGCTCCAAGCATAATTCTGGACCATTGTTCTGGGTTCAGTCGATTTCGACTGAACCGAAAATGGTCTAGAGCGCGCGCCATGACCGACGAGACCGACCCCAAACCGTCCGACGCCGACCGCCCCGAATGGGCCAAGGCGCATGGCCCGTTGCGCTCCTTCGGACGCATCAAGTCGCGACCGATCAAGGCGAAGCAGGCGGCCCTGTTCGACACTCTGATGCCGCGCATCGCCGTACCGGACCCGGCCAAGGGACCGATCGACCCTCAAGCCCTGATGCCCGGCGCGAAAGCGGCCTGGCTGGAGATCGGCTTCGGCGGCGGCGAGCATCTGGCGGCCCAGGCGGCGCGTCATCCCGAGGCGGTGATGATCGGCTGCGAGCCTTTCCTGAACGGCGTCGCCTCGGCCCTGCGTCACGTCGAGGAGGGCGGGCTGGAGAACGTGCGCCTGCACGCCGACGACGCCCGCGCGGTGATGGCGGCCCTGCCGGACGCCTCGCTGGACCGGGTGATGATCCTGTTCCCCGACCCCTGGCACAAGGCGCGCCACAACAAGCGCCGCTTCCTGCAGGACGAGACGGCGGTCGAGATCGCCCGCCTGCTGAAGCCGGGCGGCCGCGTGCGTTTCGTCACCGACTGGCTGGACTACGCCGACTGGGCGCTGGAGCGGCTGGCGCGCACGCCGGGCCTGACGCGCCGGGAGACGGGCGCCGACTGGTTCGCCGCGCCCGAAGATCACGTCGTCACCCGCTATGAGGAAAAGAAGCTGGGCGACACCGATCCGATCTTCCTGGAGTTCGAAAAGCAGGGCTGAACGACGGGCGTTTGGGGGAATGGGACGGCGGGGGCTGACACGGCCCCCGCTTTCGCTTATATGACCGCTCACATCGTTAGACCGACGTCCAACGGCGTCGTATCAAGCGGCGGCCCGGACGGACCGTCGCTTTTGTTTTTGGAGTAGCCGCTTGCGGGCCAAGACCGCCGAAGACCGTGCTCTGCTGGAGCTGATCGACCCCGTGGCCGAGAGCCTGGGGCTGGCGGTCGTGCGCGTGCGCCTGATGGGCGGGACGGTGCGTCGCCGTCTGCAGATCATGGCCGAGCGCCAGTCCGACCACGACATCTCGGTCGAGGAGTGCGCCCGTATGTCGCGCGCCGTGTCCGAGGTGCTGGACGCCGCCGATCCGATCTCGGGCGAATATCTGCTGGAAGTCTCGTCGCCCGGCATCGACCGGCCGCTGACGCGCCTGATCGACTTCGACCTGTTCGAAGGGCTGGAGGCCCGCCTCGAGACCGACCGCATGGTCGAGGGCCGCAAGCGCTTCAAGGGCATCGTGGCCGGGACCGAGGGCGAGAACATCGCCATCGATCTGGACGGCGAGGACGAGACCGCCCTGATCCCCTTCGCCTGGCTGGCCGACGCCAAGCTGGTGCTGACCGACGAACTGCTGAAACGCGGCGCGGCCCTGCGCGCGGCGCGCGGCGAACCTGAAGACGACGGCCTGCCGGAAGGCGGGCCCGACGCTGAACAATCTAACTCCGACTCCACTAAGGACGACGCCTGATGGCCGTGACCGGAATCTCCGCCAACCGTCTGGAACTGCTCTCCATCGCCGACGCCGTCGCGCGCGAGAAGAACATCGACCGGGAGATCGTCATCGAGGCGATCGAGGAAGCGATCCAGAAGGGCGCCAAGTCGCGCTATGGCGCGCACCACGACATCCGCGCCCAGATCGACCACAAGACCGGCGAGCTGAGCCTGACCCGTCACGTCACCATCGTCGCCGACGACTGGCAGCCGGAAGACGAGCTGGAAGAGTTCAACGACAGCGCCATGGTGCGCCTGCGCGACGCGCTGAAGCGCGACGCCGAGGCCGAGGTCGGCAAGGAATACGTCGAGATCCTGCCGCCGTTCGAGTTCGGCCGCGTCCAGACGCAGATGGCTCGCCAGGTCGTGACCGGAAAGGTCCGCGAGGCCGAGCGCGCCAACCAGTACGAAGAGTTCAAGGATCGCGTCGGCGAGATCGTCAACGGCACGGTCAAGCGCGTCGAATACGGCAACACCATCGTCGATCTGGGTCGCGGCGAAGGCATCATGCGCCGCGACCAGTCGATCCCGCGCGAGGTGTTCAACGTCGGCGACCGCGTCCGCACCTACATCTACGACGTGCGCCCGGAGGCCAAGGGCCCGCAGGTCATGCTGTCGCGCGCCCACCCCGGCTTCATGGCCAAGCTGTTCGCCCAGGAAGTGCCGGAAGTCTACGACGGCGTGATCGAGATCCGCGCCGCCGCCCGCGACGCCGGTTCGCGCGCCAAGATGGCCGTCCTGTCGAACGACAGCTCGATCGACCCCGTCGGCGCCTGCGTCGGCATGCGCGGCTCGCGCGTTCAGGCGGTCGTCGCCGAACTGCAGGGCGAAAAGATCGACATCATCCAGTGGAACGAGGACGAGCCGACCTTCATCGTCAACGCCCTGGCCCCGGCCGAAGTGGCCAAGGTGGTGCTGGACGAAGAAGCCGACCGCGTTGAAGTCGTGGTGCCGGACGAGCAGCTGTCGCTGGCCATCGGCCGTCGCGGCCAGAACGTCCGCCTGGCCTCGCAGCTGACCGGCTGGCAGATCGACATCATCACCGAGTCCCAGGACTCCGAGCGTCGCCAGCGCGAGTTCGCCGAGCGCACCGCCTTGTTCCAGGAAGCCCTGGACGTGGACGAGACGATCGCCCAGCTGCTGGTCACCGAAGGCTTCGCCACGGTCGAGGATCTGGCCTTCGTCGAGGCTTATGAAATCTCCGAGATCGAAGGCTTCGACGAGGACACGGCCGAAGAGCTGCAGACCCGCGCCCGCGAACACCTGGACCGTCAGGCCGCCGAGCTGGACGCCAAGCGCGTGGCTCTGGGCGTCGAAGACGGCGTGCTGGACGTGCCGGGCGTGACCGCCGCCATCGCCGTCGCCCTGGGCGAAGGCGGGGTGAAGACGGTCGAGGATTTGGCCGACCTGGCCACCGATGAAATCCGCGGCGGCTATGAAGTGCGCGGCGGCGAGCGCGTGAAGGTTCCGGGCGTGCTGGAAAGCTTCAATCTGAGCCAGGAAGACGCCGAAATGCTGATCCTGCAGGCGCGCGTGGCCGCCGGCTGGATCGACGCTTCGGAGCTGCCTCAGCCGGAATACGTCGAGGAAGAGACGCTGGAAGGCGACGTCGAGTTCGACGGCGAAGTCCAGGAAGAAGCCCCGGCCGACGACGTCGACGCTGATGCAGAGGCCGCTTCCGGCGACCTCGACGATCAGTCCCGCGACATGTGATGGGAGCCGCAGCCGTCCATGAGGTCGTCCGAGACGTTGATCGATAGGGATCGTCAGGACCTGGCGTCGCGCCAGGCCCTCGATGAATCTCGCCTGATCCGTTTCGTGGCGGCCCCGGACGGGGCGGTGGCGCCCGATCTGGGGCGCAAGCTTCCGGGGCGCGGCCTGTGGGTCGCGGCCGATCGCGCCTCGCTTGAGGCCGCGATCAAGAAGAACTTGTTCGCGCGGGCGGCCAAGGCGCCGTTGAAGCCCGCCGCGGACCTGCCTGATGTGGTCGAAAGCCTGCTGGTTCGGCGCTGCCTGGACCAGCTGGGTCTTGCCCGGCGCGAAGGCGTGCTTATCTCTGGGTTCGAGAAATGCGCTGCGGCGATCCGCAGCGGCCGCGCCGCTTGGCTGATCGAAGCCGCCGACGGCTCGGCCGATGGGCGCGGCAAGCTTCTGGCCCTCTCCAGACACGCCTCGCCCGCCCCTGAAATCTGCGGGGCTTTCAGCGCGGACGATTTGAGTTTGGCCCTTGGGCTGGAAAATGCGATACACGCCGTCCTGCTGCAAGGCGGGCGGGCCGATCGCTGGACCATGGAGGTTCAGCGGCTGGCGGGATTTCGACCTCTCTGTCCCCAGAGCTGGAACCGGGCGGGGCCCGAACACGGCGCAGAGGACGACCGGAGCGCGGCTCCGGAAGGAGAGCCTTAGGGTTTGAGCGGCTGCGGGCCTGTTTCCGAAACAACGGAGGCGGGGCCGCATTCTGCTATGGGTGATTGAGAGACGAAGGCGGAATTCTCCGCCCTGAGTAAAGCGACCGGATGAGCGACGAAAACAACAATTCCAACGACGGCAAGACTCCTGCCAACACGCCTTCGCAAACGGGGCCGCGCGCGCCGTTGAGCCTGAAGCCGCGTGCGGCGGGTTCGGTCTCGACCGGCACGGTGAAACAGAGCTTCAGCCACGGCCGTTCCAAGACCGTCGTCGTCGAGACCAAGCGCCGCGCTGGCCCGCAGGGCGGGCATCAGCGTCCGCAGGGCTTCGACGTCGCGCGTCCGCGCCCCGAAGGAGGCGCGCCGCGTTCGGCCGCGCCGCGTCAACCGGCCGGCGGCGCCCTGTCGCCCGAGGAACAGGAGGCGCGTCGCCGCGCCATCGCCCTGGCCACGCAACAGGCCGCCGAGCGCGAACGCAAGGCGGTAGCCGCCAAGGCCGCCGCCGAGGCCGCCGAGCGCCAACAGGCCGCCGCCGTCGAGGCCGCCGCCGCCAAGGCCGCTGCTGAAGCCGCCGCCGCTAAGGCCGCCGCTGAGGCCGCCCGCGTGGAGGCCGCCAAGCTGAGCGCTGTGGCGCCGGCCCCCGCTGCGGCCAAGCCGGTCGCGCCGAAGGTCGAAGCGCCCAAGGTCGAGGCTCCGAAGGTCGAAGCCAGGCCTGAGCCGGCCAAGCCCGCGGCTCCGGCTGCGCCCAAGCGCCCGGCCGTCAACTTCGGCCAGCGCGCGCCCAAGATCCCGACCGGCCGCGCGCCGCTGGAGCGGCCCGCCTTCGGCGGCCGTTCGGCTCGCGAACAGGCCATGGGCGACGGCGAGCGTCCGCAGGCCCGTGAACAATCGCCGCGCGAAGGCGGCCGCGAGGGCGCCGAGCGTCCTGCGCGTCCGGCCCAGACCGTCCGCTATTCGGCGCTGAACCCGCGCCCGGCCCCCGGCGCCCGCACCGGCGCGCCCGGCGCCTCGCGTCCCGGCGCCCGTCCGGCCCCGAACCAGCCTCCGGCGCAACCCGAAGTGGCGCGTCCCAGCCGCGCCGGCGGCGGCTTCGCCCGTCCGGCGACCGGCCGCGAGGAGGATCGCGACAAGCGTTTCGCCGACAACGCGCCCGGCAAGGCCGTCAGCCGCACGCGCGGCGAGCCCAAGCGCCGCGAAGGCCGCCTGACCATCCATTCGGTGGCGGGAGGCGACGAGGACGCCGTCGAGCGCATGCGCTCGCTGGCCTCGGTGCGCCGCGCTCGCGAACGCGAGAAGGAAAAGCGCCGCGGCGGCTCGACCGAGACGCCGAACCGTCCGCGTGAAGTGGTCATCCCCGACACCATCACCGTCGGCGAACTGGCCAACCGCATGGCCGTGCGCGGCGTCGACATCATCAAATTCCTGATGCGTCAGGGCCTGATGATGAAGATCAACGACGTGATCGATTCCGACACCGCCGAACTGGTGGCCGAGGAATACGGCATGGCCGTCAAGCGCGTGTCCGAATCCGACGTTGAAGAAGGCTTCATCGCCGACGCCGACGACGCCGATGCGGGCGAGATCCGCGCCCCGGTCGTGGCCATCATGGGCCACGTCGACCACGGCAAGACCTCGCTTCTGGACGCGCTGCGCACCACGGACGTGGCGGGCGGCGAAGCCGGCGGCATCACCCAGCACATCGGCGCCTATCAGGTGCGCCTGGCTGACGGTCAGCGCATCACCTTCCTGGACACGCCGGGCCACGCGGCCTTCTCGGCGATGCGGGCGCGCGGCGCCAACGTCACCGACATCGTCGTCCTGGTCGTGGCGGCCGACGACGGCGTCATGCCGCAGACGGTCGAGGCCATCCAGCACGCCAAGGCGGCGGGTTCGCCGATCATCGTGGCGGTCAACAAGATCGACAAGCCGGACGCCAATTCGCAGAAGATCGTCAACGAGCTGCTTCAGTATGAAGTCATCTCCGAGAGCCTGGGCGGCGACACTCAGATCATCGAGCTGTCGGCTAAGGAGAAGATCAACCTCAACGGTCTGACCGACGCCATCCTGCTGCAGGCCGAGGTCATGGACCTGCGCGCCAACGCCGACCGTTCGGCCGAGGGCGTGGTCATCGAGGCCAAGCTGGACAAGGGCCGCGGCCCGGTCGCGACCGTCCTGGTCAAGCGCGGCACGCTGAAGCGCGGCGACATCGTCGTGGCCGGTTCGGCCTGGGGCAAGGTTCGCGCCCTGCTGAACGAGCGCAACGAGCAGCTGCCTGAAGCCGGTCCGTCGGTTCCGGTCGAGATTCTCGGCCTGGACGAGGCGCCGTCGCCGGGCGACGTCTTCGCCGTGGTGGAATCCGAGGCCCGCGCCCGCGAACTGACGGAATACCGTCAGCGCGTGAAGCGCGAGAAGACCCAGGTCTCGGGCGGCTCGCTGTCGCTGGTCGACATGATGTCCAAGCTGCAGTCCAAGAAGGTCAATGAACTGCCGGTCCTCATCAAGGCCGACGTTCAGGGCACGGCCGAAGCCATCGTCGGCTCGCTGGACAAGATGGGCAACGACGAGGTCCGCGCCCGCACCGTCTATTCGGGCGCCGGCGGCATCACCGAGAGCGACGTCAACCTGGCCAAATCGGCCGGGGCGCCGATCCTGGGCTTCAACGTCCGCGCCTCGAAACAGGCGCGCGACCTGGCCGAGCGTGAAGGCGTCGAGATCCGCTACTACTCGATCATCTACGACCTGCTGGACGACATTAAGGGCGTGCTCTCGGGCATGCTGGCGCCGCTCCAGCGCGAAACCTTCCTGGGCAACGCCAAGGTGCTGCAGACCTTCGACATCACCAAGGTCGGCCGGGTCGCGGGCTGCCGCGTCACCGAGGGCGTGGTCCGCAAGGGCGCGCGCGTCCGCATCATCCGCGACGACGTGGTGGTGCTGGAGCTGGGCGTGCTCAACACGCTCAAGCGCTTCAAGGACGAGGTCAACGAAGTGCCTTCGGGTCAGGAGTGCGGCATGCAGTTCGCCGGCTTCCAGGACATCAAGGAAGGCGACTACATCGAGTGCTTCACCGTCGAAGAGATCAAGCGCACCCTGGACTAGGACGCTTGAGCCTCACGGCCTGAAACATGAAGGGCGCGGTTTCCACGGAAGCCGCGCCCTTTGTCTTTGGCGATGAGCGGGTGAGTGAGGTCACGCCTCGACGGCGGACTTCAGCGCGCCATCCGCGAAGGTCAGGGTGAAGCGCTGAACCGGCGTCGCGTCGTTCGCCTGAAGCTCAATCTCCAACCTTTCTCCGCACAGTTCGGCGCCGAGCAGGTCGACCTCAATCTCCCCCAGCCAGGCGCGGCCCGTGACCTGCTGATAGGTTTGCTCCAGCTCCAACCGGCACGGCGTTCCATCGGCGCCCGTCCAGCTCCATTGACCTGCGACCGAGGCCGGAACCGTCCATTTGTAGATGTAGCCGTCGGCGACCTTGATCCGCTCGTCGGCCTGCCAATCGCCCATGTCGAAGGCGTGGGAGACGATGCGGGCGCCGGGCTTCAGCTGGCTGAGCAGGCGCGGGCGCAGCTGCACATTGATGGACTGGAGCAGATAGAGGCTGACCACGGTGGCCTCGCGGACATCGACGCTGAACAGGTCTTCCTCGCGGAAGTCGACCATGTGTTCGACCCCGGCCCAGCCGGCGAACTCCATGGCGTCGGCGATCCGCAGGGGGTCGACGTCGACGCCGACGCCGCGCGCGTCGCGATCGCGGGCGGCGGCGATGACGATGCGTCCGTCGCCGCAGCCGAGGTCGTACAGACGATCATTGGGGCCGACCCCCGCCAGACTCAGCATGGCCTCGACTGTGTCCTCCTCGGTCGGCACGAAGGGCACGGCGAGGTAGTGATCCGGATCCTGGGCGTAGTTGTCGATGTCGAAGGGGTCTGTGAACACGGTCTTGGGTCATGTAGCGCGGGGAGGGGGCAATCATGGCGGATCGACCGCCGTCTTTCCACTCGATGGGCTTCATCTGAAGCCCGCTTGGCCTTAGGGTTCGGCTCTATCGCGTCGGGGGGCGCTAATGAATGGGCCGCCATGCCTCGTCCTGACCTGTCTCTGCTGCTGATCGTCGCCGGCCTGGGCGCCCTGGCGACGCCGGCGATGGCCGACACCCGGTTCCTGTCCTTCGACGCGCGCGACCGCGCCACCCAGGCCCTGACGCGCGGGGTGACGCTGGAGGTCGAGCGCGGCTGGTTCGGCGCGACCTCGGTGAGAAACCTGTTCTCCTCGACCTCGCGCGGGTCGGCTCGGTTCCAGCGCGGCGGGCCGGACCAGGTGCGACGCGTCCTGCCGCAGGGGGCGGCGGACGGCGGGGTCTACAGCATCACGACCGACGGCGACGGTCGCGCCCTGTCGCGCGCCCTGTGCCCCGGCTCGGACGAGGCCTTTATCGTCGTGGGGCGGGTGCGCGCCGGCCATCCCCTGACGATCGAGACGGTCGGGCGCTGGGCCGACGGCCAGTTCCGTCACTGCGTCACCCTGAACTACGACTACCGCGGCGAATGGGCGACGATGCAGGGCTCTTCGCCCGCCCGCGACGTCCCTGCCGCCTTCGGGACCAACTAGGCGGCGCGGAGGTGCTGATCCGCTGGAGCCTCGCTGTCCTGATCGGCCTGCTGGCCGGGGTATGGACGGCGCAGCGGCCGGGCGATCCTGCATTGTTTCCCGCCGCATCGTCGGAGACGGCGATCGTCGTCCATCTGCTCGACAACGGCTTTCACACCGACCTGGCCGTGCCGCGCGCGGCGCTGGCGGCGGGCGACGACGCCCTGGCGCGGGCGGTGCGGGCCCTGCCGCCGGGCGACTGGGTGCGGATCGGCTGGGGCGACTCCGTCTTCTATGTCGAACAGGGGGCGATCAGCGGCCGCCTGCCCGACGGGGCGCGGGCCTTCTTCAAGCCTGGCGGCAATCCTTCGGTGCTCATGCTGGACCCCGATCCGGCCGATCCGGCGCTGTTCGCCGAGCCGGGGCGGGCGACGCTGCGCCTGTCGCCCCAGGGCTTTGCCGCCCTGCGCGCGCGGGTGGCGAATTCGCTGCGGCTGGATGAAGGCGGGCAGGTGGTGGTTTCGGCGCAGAGGGACGGCGACGACGCCGTCTTCTACGCCAGCGGCGAGACCTTCTGGGTCGGGCATCTGTGCAATCACTGGACGGCCGAGGTGCTGAACGCGGGCGGCTTGCCCATGCCCATGGCCCGCAGCCTGACCTCGGGCGCGGTGATGCGGGCGGCCCGGCAGGCGGAACAGGGTGCGGCGGAACTGGACTTGAGCGGCGCAGGCGACTAGACCCCGCCCCTTCGCGTTTCAGAGCCGGCGTCCGATCCCCGGCGGCGCGAGCAGGAGAAGCCCACGATGGCCCGCAAGCAACACACCCGCAACGCCAGCGGCCCGCTGGGGCCGTCGCAGCGCCAGCTGCGCGCCGGCGAACTGATCCGCCACGCCCTGGTCGATGTAATGCGCGAGCACGAGATTCATGACGAGGCCCTGGTCGGCGTCTCCGTCACCGTGACCGAGGTGCGGATGAGCCCGGACCTGCGCCACGCCACCTGTTTCGTCGAGCCGCTGGGTGCGGGCGTCGAGGCGGCCGAGACGGCCGGGCAGGAGAGCGCTATCATCAAGGCGCTGAACGAACACGCCAAATTCCTGCGCGGTCAGCTGGGCCGCCGCATCGACATGAAGTTCACGCCGGACCTGAAATTCCGCCACGACGAGAGCTTCGACACGGCCAGCCACATGGACCGCCTGTTCAACGATCCGCGCGTGCGCGCCGATATCGAACACGCTGACGATGAGGATGACGGGCCTCAAGCAGCGCAAGGCGCGGAAGGCCCAGAGAAAGACTGATCCCATGGCGCGACGCAAGCGGGGCGACATCGTCAACGGCTGGGTGTGTCTGGACAAGCCCTATGAGATGGGCTCGACCGAGGCGGTGACGAAGATCCGTCGCCTGTTCAACGCCCAGAAGGCGGGCCATGCGGGCACGCTGGACCCGCTGGCCTCGGGCATTCTGCCCATTGCGCTTGGCGAGGCGACAAAGACCGTGCCCTTCATGATGGAGGCGCAGAAGGTCTATCGCTTCACCATCCACTGGGGCATTTCGACCGACAGCATCGACCGCGAGGGGGAGATCATCGCCCGCTCGGACGTGCGCCCCTCGGTCGAGGCTGTGAAGGCCGCCCTGCCGTCCTTCGTCGGCGAGATCGACCAGACGCCGCCGGCCTTCTCGGCCGTAAGGGTCAATGGCGAGCGCGCCTATGATCTGGCGCGGGCGGGGGTCGAGGTCGAACTTCAGTCCCGCCGCGTGACCATTCATGAGGCGGCGGTGACGGCCGCGCCGGACGCCGATCACGTCGAGATCACGATGCGGACGGGCAAGGGCGTCTATGTCCGATCGCTGGCGCGCGACCTGGCGATCATGCTGGGCGCCGAGGGCCATGTCTCGGACCTGC
This sequence comes from Brevundimonas sp. UBA7507, assembly GCF_002478355.1. NCBI lineage: Bacteria > Pseudomonadati > Pseudomonadota > Alphaproteobacteria > Caulobacterales > Caulobacteraceae > Brevundimonas > Brevundimonas sp. UBA7507. The sequence goes on from NZ_DLNP01000018.1 coordinate 159,460, forward strand.
GACGCGAGCGGGTGGGGCCGTTCTCGGTCGACAACGCCGTAACGCTGGATTTTCTGGAAGACTTGGCGCATAAGGGCGCCGCCTTTGAGGGCTTGCTGCCCGTTTCGACCGCTCTGGACGACATCCCGGAGTTGGCCGTGACGGATCAGGACGCCCTCTCTCTGAGGCAGGGACGGCCGATCGTTCTGCTCCCCCGACAGATTGAAACGCTCAAGGCCCGGCTTACCGCCGGCTCGCGGCTGGTTTCGGTCTTCGAGGGCGGAACCCTGGTCGCGCTCGGCAATCTCAGGGCCGGTCGGCTTGAACCCGATCGTGTTTTCAACCTCCCCTGACGCAGACATCCCCGTCTGCCGACAGGCACTCCAACGCCCTCAAACAGCGAGCCTCCGCGAGGCGAGCGATAGGGCAAGAAAGGACTCTCGATGTCGATTACGGCTCAACGTAAAGCTGAAGTCATCGCCGACAATGCTCGCTCGACGGGCGACACCGGTTCGGCGGAAGTCCAGGTCGCGATCCTGACGGAACGCATCGCCAACCTGACCGAGCACTTCAAGACCCACAAGAAGGACAACCACTCGCGTCGTGGCCTGCTGAAGCAGGTTTCGCAGCGTCGTCGCCTTCTGGACCACCTGAACAAGACCGACAGCGCCCGCTATCAGGCGCTGATCGCCAAGCTGGGCCTGCGTCGTTAAGGCGCCCCGCTTGCGGATCGGATAATTCCACGAGGCGCGGGCGGACACGTCCGCGCCTCGTTCCGCTATTAGAAGTAGGCTTCCCGCGCGCCGCGGGTCTTACCGGCGCAACCGACGCGAGGGCCTGAAATCCGGTCCTCAATCACCCGTCCGGCCGCGATGACGCGGCCTGGCTCATGGGGACCGCAGGACTGAACGGCCTGCCGCTCCGCACACCCCCGACGGGAATACGCCCGCGGGAGACGAAAGACGAAACATGTTCGATATCAAACGCAAGACGATCGAGTGGGCCGGACGCCCCTTGACCCTCGAGACGGGCCGCATCGCCCGTCAGGCCGACGGCGCCGTGCTGGCGACCTACGGCGAGACCGTGGTCCTGGCCACCGTCGTCTACGGCCGTCAGCCCAAGCCGGGCCTGGATTTCTTCCCCCTGACGGTCAACTACCAGGAAAAGACCTTTGCGGCCGGCAAGATTCCGGGCGGCTACTTCAAGCGTGAAGGCCGTCCGACCGAGAAGGAGACCCTGGTCTCCCGCCTGATCGACCGCCCGATCCGCCCCCTGTTCGTCAAGGGCTTCAAGAACGAGACCCAGGTCATCGTCACCGTGCTGCAGCACGACCTTGAGAACGATCCCGACATCCTGGGCATGGTCGCCGCCTCGGCCGCTCTGACCATTTCGGGCGTGCCCTTCATGGGCCCGATCGGCGCCGCGCGCGTCGGCATGATCGACGGCGAGTTGGTGCTGAACCCGGCCATCGACCAGATGGGCGAAAGCGCCCTGGACCTGGTCGTCGCGGGCACGCAGGACGCCCTGATGATGGTCGAATCCGAAGCCAAGGAGCTGTCGGAAGAGAAGATGCTCGAGGCCCTGATGTTCGCGCACGCGGGCATGCAGCCGGTCATCGACGCCATCATCGACCTGGCCGAGCACGCCGCCAAGGAGCCGTTCGACTTCCAGGCCGAAGACCACTCGGACGTGGTCGCCTCGATCAAGGCGCTGGTCGGCGAAGAGATCAAGGCCGCCTACGCCCACCCGGGCAAGTATGACCGCCGCTCGGGCGTCGACGCCGCCAAGAAGAAGGCCGCCGAGGCCCTGGTGAAGACCGACGAGAAGCCGGAAGGCGTCGACTCGTCGAAGTTCTCGGCCGCGTTCAAGGAATGCGAAGCCGACGTCCTGCGTCGCGACATCATCGAGAACAGCCACCGCGTCGACGGCCGCGCCCTGGACAAGGTCCGCGCCATCGTCTCGGAAGTCGGCGTCCTGCCGCGCACCCACGGCTCGTCGCTGTTCACGCGCGGCGAAACCCAGGCCCTGGTCGTCGCCACCCTGGGCACCGGCGAGGACGAGCAGTACATCGACAGCCTGACGGGGACGTACAAAGAGTCCTTCCTGCTGCACTACAACTTCCCGCCCTATTCGGTCGGTGAAGCGGGCCGCATGGGCTCGCCGGGCCGTCGCGAAATCGGCCACGGCAAGCTGGCCTGGCGCGCCATCCGCCCGATGCTGCCGTCGAAGGAAGACTTCCCCTACACCATCCGTCTGGTGTCGGAGATCACCGAGTCCAACGGCTCGTCCTCGATGGCCACGGTCTGCGGTTCGTCGCTGGCCCTGATGGACGCCGGCGTGCCGCTGGCCCGTCCGGTCTCGGGCATCGCCATGGGTCTGATCCTGGAGCCGTCGGGCGAGTTCGCCATCCTGTCCGACATCCTGGGCGATGAAGATCACCTGGGCGACATGGACTTCAAGGTCGCGGGCACCTCGGAAGGCATCACCAGCCTTCAGATGGACATCAAGGTCGCCGGTATCACCAAGGAGATCATGCAGCAGGCCCTGACTCAGGCTTCGGCCGGCCGTCTGCATATCCTCGACGAAATGTCGAAGGCGATGGAAGCCCCGCGCGCCGAACTGGGCGAGTTCGCGCCCAAGATCGAATCCATCAAGATCGCGGTCGACAAGATCCGTGAAGTGATCGGTTCGGGCGGCAAGGTCATCCGCGAAATCGTCGAGAAGACTGGCGCCAAGGTCGACATCGGCGACGACGGCACCATCAAGATCGCCGCCAACGAGCAAGAGAAGATCGAAGCCGCCAAGGCCTGGATCCAGTCCATCGCTTCAGAGCCGGAAGTCGGCACCATCTACACCGGCAAGGTCGTGAAGGTCGTCGACTTCGGCGCCTTCGTGAACTTCTTCGGCGCCAAGGACGGCCTGGTCCACGTGTCCCAGATCGCCCTGGAGCGCGTCGCCAACCCGGCCGACGTCCTGTCGGAAGGCCAGGAGGTCAAGGTCAAGTTCCTGGGCTTCGACGATCGCGGCAAGACCAAGCTGTCGATGAAGGTCGTCGATCAGGAAACCGGCGAGGACATCACCGACAAGATCAACGCCGAGCGCGCTGAACGCGGCGAAGCCCCGCTGTCGGAAGACACCGGCGGCCGTCCCAAGGGCGACCGTAACGGCGGCGACCGCGGCCGTCGCCGTCGCGACTAAGCCTCGGCGTCATCGCTGAACTGAAGAAGGCCCCGGCGGAGCGATCCGCCGGGGTCTTTTTTGTGCGCTATCGCTCGCGACGCGGTCGCTCTCTGTTTGAGCGCAGTTTTTCATAAACCCTCTCCCGGCGGGAGAGGGTCATTGGACACACTCTTTCGGCGGAGTTTCGCCGTCGCGGGTCCACATTGCGCAGGAACGATCGATCTCGCCCTGGATCAGGTCGCAGGGGTTGGAGGCGTGGCAGGGCGGGCGGGTCGCGGGGCTGACGGCGATGCAGCGCTGGACCAGGCGGGCGGCGGCGGCTTCGCCCAAGGTCTCAAGGCACGGGCGTTCGTCGATCAGAACCCGTTGTGGCGCCATGTCCGGGCCTTCGGGCAGGCGGGCCTCGGGCTCGCGGGCGGGGGAAGGCGCAGGCGTCGGGACCGGCGCGGAGGCCGCCGGCTCCGGGCGCGGCTGGCAGGCGGCGAGCAGGCCGCCGAGGATCAGGCAGGCCAGAAGAGACGGTCGGGTCATGCGGGGCTCCGGATCGGGGTTCGCCTATGCAACGACGATGGTCCCGATCCGGCTCCGCGAAAAGCCTTATCGGCGGGCGGCCTCGACGGCGGCGCGCTGCAGGGCGAACAGTTCGGTGCAGCCGATTTCGGCCAGTTCGAACAGGCGGTCGAACTCGGCCCGGCTGAAGCCGCGCTTCTCGCCGGTGGCCTGGATTTCGACGATCTGGCCCGCGCCGGTCAGGACGAAGTTGCTGTCGGCCTCGGCGGTGGAGTCTTCCTCATAGTCGAGGTCCAGCACCGGCAGGTCGTTGAACACGCCGCAGGACACGGCCGCCACCTGATCCAGGATCGGATCGGTCGTCAGCACGCCCTCGTCCTTGAGGTAGTTGAGCGCCGAAGCCATCGCCACCCAGGCGCCGGTGATGGAGGCAGTGCGCGTGCCGCCGTCGGCCTGGATCACGTCGCAGTCGATCAGCACCTGACGCTCGCCCAGCGCCTTGAGGTCGACCACGGCGCGAAGGGAGCGGCCGATCAGGCGCTGGATTTCCTGGGTGCGGCCCGACTGCTTGCCGGCGGCGGCTTCGCGGCGACCGCGCGTGTGGGTGGCGCGCGGCAGCATGCCGTATTCGGCCGTGACCCAGCCCTGGCCGGTGTTGCGCATCCAGCCCGGCACCTTCTCCTCGATCGAGGCCGTCACCAGCACCTTGGTGTGACCGAAGGACACCAGGCACGAGCCCTCGGCGTAGCGGTTGACGCCGGTTTCCAGCGTGACGGTGCGGAGTTGTTCGGGGGTGCGTTCGGACGGGCGCATGGGAATTCCTTGGAAGCGGGATGGCGCGTGCTTATCCTGAAACCATGAGCCTGTCCCGTCCTGACCTGTCTGTTGTGCGTCTTCGCCCGGCCGTGGCCGCCGATGCTGCGATACTGGCGCGCTGGGATGAAGCGCCGCATGTCATCGCCTGCCTGACCGACGACCCCGACCAATACGAGGCCGCCGACTGGGACGAGGAGCTGGCTGCGCAGTCCGACGTCTTCCGCTACTTCATCGCCGAGGTCGACGGCCGTCCGATCGGGGCCATGTTGGATATCGACCCGGCGGGCGAGCCCAATGGCTATTGGGGCGAGATCGAGCCGAACCTGCGCGCCCTCGACATCTGGATCGGCGAGGCCGACGCCCTGAACCGGGGCTATGGCGCGCAGATGATGACCCAGGCGCTGGACGCCTGTTTCGCCCGGCCTCAGGTCGAGGCCGTGGTGATCGATCCGCTCAACTCCAATACGCAGGCGCATCGTTTCTATCAGCGTCTGGGCTTCCGGCCGGAGGGGCGGCGCGTTTTCAACGGGACGGACGACTGTCTGGTCCATCGCCTGACCCGTGCGGACTGGGCGGCGCGGAGGATGGCGGCATGAGCCTGCTGCATCCCTCGCCCGGTCTGGCGACGCTGGACGCGCGGGCGCGCGACATCTTTCGGCGGGTGGTCGAGACCTATCTGGAGACGGGCGAGCCGGTGGGGTCGCACACCCTGTCGCGCGCCGGGCTGGACCTGTCGCCCGCCTCGATCCGCAACACCATGCAGGCGTTGACGCAGGCGGGGCTGCTGGCCTCGCCGCATACATCGGCCGGGCGGGCGCCGACCCATGCGGGCCTGCGGTTGTTCGTGGACGGCCTCTTGGAGGTCGGCGACATCGGTCAGGAGGAACGGCGCGAGATCGACGCCCGGCTAGCCGTGCTGGGCGCCAAGGGCGGCGGTCGCAATGTCGAGGAGGCCTTGGATGCGGCCTCGTCCCTGCTGTCGGGTCTGGCGGGCGGGGCGGGCATCGTCGCCAGCCCGGTGCGCGAGGCCGGGGTGCGCCATGTCGAGTTCGTGGCTCTGGGCGGCGGGCAGGCGCTGGCCGTGCTGGTGGCTGACGACGGGGTGGTCGAGAACCGGCTGATGAACCTGGCGCCGGGCGTGACGCCTTCGACCCTGCAGGAGGCGTCGAACTTTCTCAGCGCCCGGCTGAAGGGCCGTCCGCTGGCCGAGGCCCGGCATGAAATGAAGGCCGAGATGGAGGCCGCCCGGCGTGATCTGGACGTCGCCGCCGCCCGCCTGGTCGAGGATGGGCTGGCCGCCTGGAGCGGCGGAGGGGGCGGTGCGGGCCATGACCGCAACCTGATCGTGCGCGGGCGCGGCAATCTGTTGCAGGACGCCCGCGCGGCCGAGGATCTGGAGCGGGTGCGCGTCCTGTTCGACGATCTGGAGCAGAAGGAGCAGCTGATCGGCCTGCTGGACGACGTCGGCGCGGCCCAGGGGGTGCGCATCTATATCGGCGCGGAAACGCGACTCTTTTCGCTTTCGGGTTCCGCCGTGATCGCGGCGCCCTATATGTCGGGCCGGCAGCGGGTGCTGGGCGCCATCGGCGTCATTGGGCCCGCGCGGTTGAACTACGCCCGTGTCATCCCGTTGGTGGACTATACCGCCCGGGTGCTGGGCCGGATTCTGGACGGACAAGAGACGTGAACGACATCAACGACGAGACCCGGGATCAACTCGAGCAGGACATCAAGGAGTCCGAGGCGGACGCTGCGGCGGAAGGCGCCGACGGCGACATGGCTGTGGTCGACGCCCTGATCGCCGAGCGCGATCAGTGGAAGGATCGCGCACTGCGCGCCGTGGCCGAGGCCGAGAACGTCAAGCGCCGCGCCGAGACGCAGCAGAACGACGCCCGCGCCTACGCCATCCAGCGCTTCGCCAAGGATCTGCTGAGCGTGGCCGACACCCTGGAGCGCGGCCTGGCGACGGCGCCGAAGGATGCGGACGGTCCGGCGGCCGCCATGGTCACGGGACTGGAGCTGACGCAGAAGTCCCTGCTGTCGGCCTTCGAGGCCAACGGCCTGACCCGCGTCGATCCGGCGCCGGGCGACGCCTTCGATCCGCACCTGCATCAGGCGATGATGGAGCAATCCTCGGACACCGTGCCGGGCGGGGCCGTCATCCAGACGCTGCAGCCGGGCTACGCCCTGTTCGGCCGCACCGTGCGCGCGGCCATGGTGGTGGTCGCGGCCAAGGGCTCGGGCCCGGCGGCGGGCGGCGCCTATGCGGACCCGAACACGACCGGCGGGAATTTCGACGCCAAGGCCTGATGGTCTTCGCGCGCTGAAACGACGACGGCCCGGCGCAGACGCGTCGGGCCGTTTTTCTTTGCTTGGCTTCCCGTGCCGCGCTTGCGGCCAAAGCACTGGGCCCCGGCGTCCGCCGGGGTGAGCGCAAGGAAGGGTCAGTTTTTCAATCTCGAATTGAACAGCGCCAGCAGCCGCCGCCAGCCTTCCTTCGCGTCCGCCTCGCGATAGGAGGCGCGATAGTCGGCGTGGAAGCCGTGCGGGGCGTCGTCATAGAGGATGATGGAGCTGTCGCTCCGGCCCGCGGCGCTCAGGGCGTCGTTCATCGCCTTGACCGTGTCGTTGGGAATGCCGCTGTCTGCACCACCGTAAAGACCCAGCACCGGCGCCTTGAGTTCGCCCGCCAGGTCGATGGGCCAGGGGCGGCCCGCCGCCATCTGCTCGTCGGTGGCGTTGGCGGCGGGGGACAGGCGGCCGTACCAGGCGACCCCGGCGTCCAGCGTCGGGAAGCGGGCCATGGCCTGCCACACCACCTTGCCGCCCCAGCAGAAGCCGGTGATCCCGACCTTGTCGGCCTTGGCCCAGGACTGGGCGCCGATCCAGTCCAGCGTGGCGCCGATGTCGCCCATCACCTGGTCGTAGCCGGCGGCGGCGACGATGCGTTGGATCGCCTGCATGTCGCTGAGCGGGGCGGGATCCTGGACGCGGACGAAGAAGGCGGGCGCCACGGCCGCATAGCCCGCCTTGGCCAGGCGGCGGCAGACGTCGCGGATGTACTCGTGCACGCCGAAGATCTCGGACACGACGATGACGACGGGGAAGTGGCCGGCGCCTTCGGGTCGGGCGACATAGGCGGGCAGGGCAAAGCCGCCGGGCGCTGGATAGGCCGCGTCGGCCGTGATCAGGCCCGCCGTGTCGGTGGCGATCGGCTGGGCCGACTGGCTGAGGGCGGCGGGGGCGTAGGCGGCGAAGAACAGGCCGCCCGCCGTCGCTGCGCCCAGGCTGCGGCGGCTGGGGGCGATCTGGTCGGGGCTCAGGCCCTCGGGCCGGGTGATCAGGGTCATCTCGGGTCTCCGGTCGGCGCTGTGGAAGGCGTGACAGTGCCCCGGCTTTTTGCGCGCCGTCGAGTCTTTCCGCCTAGCCCGCGACTCTCAGGGTCAGGTTGACTCGTCCGCCGCCGGGCAGCAGCCGCGACGAGCCCGCCAGCAGCCGGTCGATCCCGTGACGCGCCAACCGCGCCGGGCCGGTCAGGGCGCAGACGTCGCCGGAGGCCAGGCGCACGGCGGCGGTCGCGCCGCCCTCGGCCGGGCCGATGCGGAACACCGCCGTGTCGCCCAGGGAGATCGACAGCACCGGCGCCGTCAGATCGCGCTCGTCCCGGTCCTGATGCAGGCCCATCTTCGCCTCGCCCTGATAGAGGTTGATCAGGCAGGCGTCGGGCGGGCTCGGCCAGCCGGTCAGGGCGTCCCACAGGCTCAACAGCCGGGCCGGAATGGCGGGCCACGGCGCGCCGGTGGCCGGATGGGTCGGCTGGTAGCGATAGCCCTGACGGTCCGACACCCAGCCCAGGGCGCCGAAATTGCTCATCCGCACCGAGAAGGGCCGCCCGCCCGGCGTGACGGGGCGATAGAGGGACGCCGCCTCAAGTCCTCGCCGCACCTCGACCAGCAGTTCGGCCTGTTCAGCGGCGTCCAGCAGGCCGGGCCACAGGCGAAAGCCGGGCAGGGCCGTCGGCGCTTCCCTCAGCTCTTTTCTGGACGGTTGCGGGCGGTTTTGCGGGATCATCGACCGAATTTAGCGGCGCCGCGCCGCCTTGTCCGTCATAAGGCGCGGAATCTGGCCGGAACCGGGCGGAAGGCCTTGCAGCCCCTGCGGTCTTTCCCATATCCGAGCCAATCCGGCGATAACCCCCTTTTCGTTAGGGGTTTGTCCGCCGACCCCATCCACCGCCGAACCGGGCGTCGTCCGGCGAGGCATGATTTCAAAAGCCCAACTGGGGGCGGTCACGCGCGGCGCTTGATGTTACGAGGCCGCCGCATCGCCCGCCGCAAGGAGTGAAAAAGACAAGCCCATGGCCAAGATCATCGGCATCGACCTCGGCACGACCAACTCGTGCGTCGCCGTCATGGACGGCAAGAACCCCAAGGTCATCGAAAACGCCGAAGGCGCCCGCACCACCCCGTCGGTGGTCGCGATCCAGGACGGCGGCGAAATCCTCGTCGGCCAGCCTGCGCGCCGTCAGGCGGTGACCAACCCCGCCAACACCTTCTTCGCCATCAAGCGCCTGATCGGCCGCAACTATGACGATCCGGTGGTGGCCAAGGACAAGGGCATGGTGCCCTTCGAGATCGTCAAGGGTCCGAACGGCGACGCCTGGGTCCAGGCGCACGGCAAGGACTATTCGCCCCAGCAGGTCTCGGCCTTCACCCTGGGCAAGATGAAGGAGGCCGCAGAGGCCTATCTGGGCGAGAAGGTCACCCAGGCCGTCATCACCGTTCCGGCCTACTTCAACGACGCCCAGCGTCAGGCGACCAAGGACGCCGGCAAGATCGCCGGTCTGGAAGTCCTGCGCATCATCAACGAACCGACCGCGGCCGCCCTGGCCTATGGCCTGGAGAAGAACGACGGTCAGAAGATCGCCGTCTACGACCTGGGCGGCGGCACCTTCGACGTCTCGATTCTTGAGATCGGCGACGGCGTGTTCGAGGTGAAGTCGACCAACGGCGACACCTTCCTGGGCGGCGAGGACTTCGACCTGCGTCTGGTCGACTACCTGGCTGACGAGTTCAAGAAGGAGCAGGGCGTCGACCTGCGCCAGGACAAGCTGGCCCTGCAGCGCCTGAAGGAAGAGGCTGAAAAGGCCAAGAAGGAGCTGTCCTCGACGACCCAGTACGAGGTCAACCTGCCGTTCATCACCATGAACGCTTCGGGCCCGCTGCACCTGAACATCAAGCTGTCGCGCGCCAAGCTGGAAGCCCTGGTCGACGACCTGGTCCAGCGCACCATCGAGCCCTGCGCCAAGGCGCTGAAGGACGCGGGCCTGAAGGCCTCGGACATCGATGAAGTGGTGCTGGTCGGCGGCATGACCCGCATGCCGATGGTTCAGGAAGCCGTGAAGAAATTCTTCGGCAAGGAGCCGCACAAGGGCGTGAACCCCGACGAGGTCGTGGCCCTGGGCGCCGCCGTTCAGGCGGGCGTGCTGCAAGGCGACGTCAAGGACGTGCTGCTGCTGGACGTGACCCCGCTGACCCTGGGCATCGAGACCCTGGGCGGCGTGTTCACGCCCCTGATCGAGCGCAACACGACGATCCCGACCAAGAAGGCCCAGACCTTCTCGACCGCTGACGACAATCAGTCGGCCGTGACGATCCGCGTCTTCCAGGGCGAGCGCCCGATGGCGGCCGACAACAAGATCTTGGGCCAGTTCGACCTGATGGGCATTCCGCCCGCGCCGCGCGGCATGCCGCAGATCGAGGTCGCCTTCGACATCGACGCCAACGGCATCGTCCACGTGACGGCCAAGGACAAGGCGACGAACAAGGAGCAGTCGATCCGCATCCAGGCCAACGGCGGCCTGTCGGACGCCGACATCGAGAACATGGTCAAGGAAGCCGAGGCCAACGCCGCGGCCGACAAGGCCCGCAAGGAACTGGTCGAGGCCCAGAACGGCGCCGACAGCCTGGTCCACTCGACCGAGAAGGCTCTGGCCGAGCACGGCGACAAGATCGACGAGGCGACCAAGGCGACCATCCAGTCGGCTCTGGACGATCTGAAGTCGGCCAAGGACGGCACGGATCCCGAGGCCATCCGCGAGAAGACCAACACCCTGGCTCAGGCCTCGATGAAGCTGGGCGAGGCCATGTACGCCGCCCAGCAGGGCGGGGCCGACGGCGCCGCTGAAGGCCAGCCTGCCGACGACGGCGTGGTCGACGCCGAGTTCGAGGAAGTCTCGGACACGGACGAGAAGAAGGACGCCTAAACCGGCGTCTCGCTGATGTTCGGCCCCGCTTGCCAGACGGCAGGCGGGGCCGTTTCATGAAACTTGCATCATTCGACCGGGCGCCCATGTCATCAGGCAGGCCGTCGGTCATCCGCGAACGGAGCGCCTCCAGATCAAGAGAGGCCGAACAGAACCCTGACGCGGCGGGAAAGTAAGAGGACGAACGCCTGATGGCGCAACGTGACTATTACGAGATTCTGGGGGTCGAGCGGACGGTCGATGCGGCCGTGCTCAAGAGCGCCTATCGCAAGCTGGCGATGGAGCATCACCCCGACCGCAACGGCGGCTCCGAAGAGTCCGTGGCCCGCTTCAAGGAAATCTCCGAAGCCTACACCGTCCTGTCGGACGAGCAGAAGCGCGCGGCCTATGACCGTTTCGGCCATGCGGGCGTGGGCGGCGGCGCGGGCGGGGGCAATCCCTTCGGCCAAGGCGGCCAGGGCTTCCACGACATCAATGACATCTTCTCCCAGGTCTTCGGCGACGCTTTCGGGGACGCGTTCGGCGGCCGGGGCGGCGGCGGACGCCAGAACCACGGGCCGCGTCGCGGCTCGGACCTGCGCTACGACCTCGAGATCACGCTGGAGCAGGCCTATAAGGGCGCCGAGGTCGAGATCGCCATCCCGACCCTGATGACCTGCGAGGTCTGCGACGGCTCGGGGGCCAAGGCGGGCACCAAGCCGACCATCTGCTCCACCTGCGGCGGCGCCGGGCGCGTGCGCCAGGCCAACGGTTTCTTCCAGGTCGAGCGCACCTGCCCCCGCTGCGGCGGTTCGGGCGAGATGATCGCCGATCCCTGCACTACCTGCCGGGGGCACGGCCAGGTCCGCAAGACCCGCAAGCTCAGCCTCAAGGTGCCGGCGGGCGTGGACGACGGCTCGCGCATCCGCCTGTCGGGCGAGGGCGAGGCCGGCCAGCGCGGCGGGCCGCGGGGCGACCTCTATGTCTTCCTGTCGGTGCAGCCGCATGAACTGTTCGAGCGCGACAATCTGGACCTGCTGGTCACGGTGCCGGTGCCGATGACGGTGGCGGCCCTGGGCGGCATCGTCGACGCCCCATGCCTGGTCTCCGACGCCTGCGACGGCAAGTGCAAGGCGGCGGTCGAGGTGCCTGCGGGCGCCCAGACCGGCAAGACCGTCCGCATCAAGGGCAAGGGGATGCCGCACCTGAACGGGCGCGGCCGCGGCGATCTGGTGGTCGAGCTGTTCGTGGAGACGCCGACCGATCTGACCGCGCGTCAGAAGGAGCTGTTGTCCGAACTGGCCGCCTCCCTGGGCGAAACCCAGACGCCCCGCAACACCAGTTTCGCGGGCAAGGCCAAGCGTTTCTGGGCCGACATCCTGGGCGGCGACGCCGATAATCCGAAAGAGACCGCGTGAGCGACATCTTCCACGCCGGCATCTCCGGCGCCCGGGGCCGCATGGGCCGCGCCGTTTCACAGGTTCTGGACGCCCGCGAGGACGTGGTGGTCGCTGCCCGTTTCGACCGCGGCGAGACGGTCGACCTGAAGCTGTGCGACGTCATCATCGACTTCTCGACGCCTGAGGCTTCGGTCGCCCTGGCCAAGGCCTGCGCCGAGGCGGGCGGCCCCGCCCTGGTCATTGGCTCCACCGGCCTGACGCCGGAGCAGGAGGCCGAGATCGAGGCCGCCGCCGACAAGATCGCCATCGTCATGAGCGGCAACTTCTCGTTGGGCGTGAACATCCTGATCGGCCTGGTCGAGCACGCGGCCCTGCGGCTGGATGCGCGCGACTGGGACATCGAGGTGCTGGAGACCCATCACAGACGCAAGGTCGACGCTCCCTCGGGCACGGCCTTGATGCTGGGCGAGGCGGCGGCCAACGGCCGTGGCCGCGACCTGAAGGAACTGCGCAGCGCCCCTTACGACGGCATCACTGGCCCGCGCGAAACGGGCAAGATCGGCTTCGCCTCCCTGCGGGCGGGCGGGGTGATCGGCGACCACACGGTCATGTTCGCTTCGGAAGACGAGATGCTGACCCTGTCGCACTCGGCCATGGATCGCAGCCTGTTCGCCAAGGGCGCCGTGGCCGCCGCCGCCTGGGTGCGCAACCGCCGCCCCGGTCTCTACGACATGCAGGACGTGCTGGGCTTCCGTCAGGCTTGATGCTGGGGGCGCTAGCGCGCCCCTGCGCTATCGCTCGCCGCGCGGCGGCTCGCTGCTTGAGCGCAACGTGCTTCGGGTCAGGCGGGTTCGGCCAGAAGGGCGCCCATGGCCGCGCGCCAGGCGCCCAGATCGTTGGAGCGGCTGTCGATCAAGCGGCGGAGCGCCTCGCACCGGCCACGCGCCGGCGCCGTCATGCCCCAAGCCGGGAAGGCGCGGCGCTCGATCTGGCCACGAGCGACGACCTCGATTTCTTCATGCCGCTCATCGAAATGCAGATGGAGCATTAGAATATCCAGAGCTGTCGGCGTTCCTTCGAGAACCTGCACGAACACGCCGTCCTGCAGGGTCAGCGCGCCGGTGATGCCGTTGCGAGCGTTCAGGAAGGCGGCGATATGGACGATGTCCGTCATCGCCGACGCCTCCTCCTCCGGGGCCAGTCGCGAGCGGCTGCAATAGACGATCTGGTCCAGCGTGTTCATGGCGACCACGCTAGACCATTATCTACGGGTGTGAAAGCAAAGTCGCGGTCAACGTCCGGTTGAGCCGAAGCCTCCGGCTCCGCGTGCGGTCTCGTCCACCGCATCGACCTCGATCATTTGCGCCTGTTCGTATCGGGCGATGACCATCTGGGCGATGCGGTCGCCGCGCTTGATCTCGAACGGCAGCTCGCCGTGGTTGATCAGGATGACGCCGACCTCGCCGCGATAGTCGCTGTCGATGGTGCCCGGCGAATTGGGCGCCGAGATGCCGTGCTTCAGCGCCAGGCCCGAGCGCGGGCGCACCTGGGCCTCATAGCCCGGCTCCAGCGCGATCTTCAGGCCGGTGGGGATCAGCTTGCGTTGACCCGGCTCCAGCACCACGGTCTCGCCCTCGCCGAGGGCGGCGCGCAGATCCATGCCGGCCGAACCGGCGGTCTCATAGGCGGGCAGGGCCAGGCCCTCGGCGTGGGGCAGGCGTTCGACGCGGATGACGGTCATGTCGGGGAGGGTCTCTCTCAGGCCTTGAAGTGATCGGCGATGCGCAGGGCCAGCTTGCGCGCCACCTCGGTCTTGGACTGGCGCGGCCAGGGCTCGGCGCCGCCCTGGGTGAATAGGGTCACGGCGTTGCCGTCCGAGCCGAAGACCTCGTCGGACACGTCGTTGCCGACGATCCAGTCGCACCCCTTGCGCGACAGCTTGGCGCGGGCGTTGGTCTCCAGGTCGCTGGTCTCGGCGGCGAAGCCGACCACCAGTTTCGGGCGGCGCGGGCCGGGGGCGGAGACGCCGGCCAGGATGTCGGGGTTTTCGATCAGGGCCAGGGACGGCGGGCCGCCCGGCTTCTTCTTGATCTTGCCCGAGGCGACGCCGTCCACGCGCCAGTCGGCCACGGCGGCGCTCATCACGGCGATGTCGGCGGGAAGAGCCGCTTCGACGGCGGCCTTCATCTCTGTCGCGGCCTCGACCCAGACGCGGTTGACGCCGACGGGCGCATCCAGCGCCACGGGACCGGAGATCAGCGTCACCTGCGCCCCCAGCTCGGCCAGGGCGGCGGCGACGGCGTAGCCCTGCTTGCCGCTGGAGCGGTTGGTCAGGCCGCGCACAGGATCGATGGGTTCAAAGGTCGGTCCTGCGGTGACGACGGCGGTCTTGCCGGCCAGCGGGCGGCCGTCCGGTCCGGCCAGCAGGCGGGCGATCGCGTCGAAAATGACCGGCGGCTCGGCCATGCGGCCCGGTCCGAACTCGCCGCAGGCCATGATGCCGTCGTCCGGCCCGACCACGGCCATGCCGTGAAAGCCGTCGAAGCCTTTCAGCCGCGCGACATTGGCCTGAACCGCCGGGTGCAGCCACATGCGCACGTTCATGGCCGGGGCTAGCAGCACCTTCTTGTCGGTGGCCAGAAGGGTGGTCGAGGCCAGGTCGTCGGCCATGCCGTTGGCGGCCTTGGCGATCAGGCCGGCCGTGGCGGGCGCCACCACCACCAGATCGGCCCAGCGCGACAGCTCGATATGGCCCATGGCCGTCTCGTCTTCCGGCATGAACAGATCCTGCCGCACCGGATGGCCGGTCAGGGCGGCCAGGGACATGGGGGTGACGAACTCGGCCCCGGCCTTGGTCAGGACGGTCATCACCTCGGCGTCCGCCTTCCTGAGCAGGCGGATCAGCTCCAGCGCCTTATAGGCGGCGATGCCGCCGCCGACGATCAGCAGAACCTTGCGGCCGGAAAGCGAGGGTGCGGTCATGCGGAAATCTGTAGCCGCGTCGCGTGACGGCGTCGAGACAAAGCGGTCTTGTCGGTGCGGGCGCAAATGGAACATTGCCGGAACAAAAAACTTGTGCCTAACTGTGTTCGACGGAATGTCGGGAGGGGTTTTCATGCGGATGCGGGTGACGGCGGCGCTGGCCGCGACGGTGCTGGTGCTGGCCGGGTGCGACAACGGCGGTTCGGCGGTGGAGACGCGCGAGAGAAGCGCGGCCGAGCCGGTCGGCCTGACCTCGGCGGCGCCGCCGGATGCGGCGGTCGAGACGCCTGCGGTCGAAGCGGCCAAGCCGCCGGTCACGGCCAACCGGCGCGAAACCGCCGACGCCAAGGTGCAGAGGCTTTATGAGCGCAACGGCGCGGCCTTCGGCGCCAAGTCGGCCGACGACTACCTGCAGAAGGTGCGGGCCTTCACTGAGGAAACGCCGAAGGGAACCGAAACGGTCAAGCGGCCGAACGGCGACACCCTCTTCTATCAGGCCTCGACCAACACCTTCGCCGTCGTGGATCGCAACGGCGTGCCGCGCACCATGTTCAAGCCGGACGACGGCCCGGCCTATTGGGCGCAGCAGAAGGAGCGGGCGCCGACCTTCGGCCAGCGCCGCAACGCGTCGGGCGTCGCCGAGTAGGGGGCGTCGGCCTAGGCCGGATCGAACGTCAGGGGCGCGCCCCAGAACTGGGCGACCAGGTCCGACTGCGGGCCGGGCGTGCCCGTGGTCAGGAAGGCGCGGCGCGACGACGAGCCCAGATCGTACTCCGGGTGGCGGTCGAAATAGCGCTCCAGCGAGTCAGCCACGGCGGCGGGCTGGCTGATGACTTGGACGCCGGGCGGCAGGGCCTGGGCGAACAGGTCGGCCACGATCTCATAGTGGGTGCAGCCCAGGATGGCCTTGTCCGGATGGCGGCCGATGCGGCGGCGCAGGGCGTCGACATGGTCGTCGACGACCACCTTCAGCTCCTCGGGCGGGGCGCCCAGCTCGATCAGACCGGCCAGGCCGGGGCAGGCCTCGGTGAAGACGGCCAGGTCGTCGCGCCGCTTGTCGATCTCGATCTCATAGACGCGGCTCATGGCCGTGGCGGCGGTGCAGAAGACGCCCGTGATGTCGATCGCCTGCTTCTTCTCGCCTTCCAGGCGGCTTTCGCGCTCGGCTTCGAACGACCAGGGCAGGCCCGTGGCCGCCTCGATGGTCGGGACGATGATGCCCAGGACGTTGACCGGGCGGCCCAGCTTTTCGCGCATCCCCGGAATCCAGGTCTGCTGCAGACGACGCAGGGCGATGGCCGAGGCCGTGTTGCAGGCCAGGACGACCACGGAGGCTCCCGCCTCGAACAGGCGTTCGCACCCCGCGCGGGTCAGTTCGACGATGTCCTCGCCGCTGCGTCCGCCATAGGGAGCGTGGGCCTGGTCGCCCAGATAGATGAAGTCCCGCGTCGGAAAGCGGGTCGTGAGTTCGCGGTGGACCGTCAGGCCCCCCACGCCGGAGTCGAAAACGCCTATCGCCATGCAGCGGCCTTTAGACCCACGGGGTTTCGCCGTCCAATAGTTAGGACTAAACCGGATTTATGCGACGTCGGGGGCCGCTGCGCCGAAGGACGTCCGAAACAGCAATGGTTGGGAGACCTGGATGCACAGACGCCATCTTCTCATCGGGGGCGCGAGCCTCTTCGCCCTGTCGGGCTGCGCCTCGGCCGGGGCCGTGGAGAACGCCGTGAGCGGCGCCGTCATCGCCCTGACGACCGCCGATGAGGCCCACATCGCCCGCGCCGTCCTGCCGGCGACCGCGCCGCGCGCCGAGCTGCTGCAGCCCTGGACCGGCCCCTATGAAGGCGTGCCGCCGTGGGACAAGGTGACGGCGCCCAAGATGCGCGAAGCCATCCTGGAAGGCATTGAACTGCAACGCGCCGACATCGCCGCGATCGCGAACAACGCTGAAGCCCCGACCTTCGCCAACACCATGGCGGCGATGGAGATGGCGGGCGAGCCGCTGGACCGCGCCCTGAACGTGTTCAGCGTCATGACGTCGAATATCGGCGGCGAGCAGTGGGACGTTCTGGAGACCGAGCTGTCGCCGATCCTGTCGGCCGCCTCGGACGAGATCACCTTCAATGAGAAGCTGTTCGCCCGCATCAAGGCCGTGGCCGACGGCGCCGACGCGGCGGGCCTGAACGCCCAGCAGAAGCGTCTGGCCGAGCGCAGCCGCGACGCCTTCGTGCGCAACGGCGCCGCTCTGGACGCCGCCGGCAAGGCCGAGCTGGGCCGCATCAACACTGAACTGTCGAACGCCTTCACCAGCTTCGGTCAGAAGGTGGTCGCCGACGAGAACACCTGGACCGTCATCACTGATGAGGCCGGTCTGAAGGGCTTGCCGGAATCGAACAAGGCCGCCGCCGCGGCTGCGGCGCGCACGCGCAACGTTCAGGGCTGGGTCATCGTCAACACCCGCTCCAGCGTCGATCCCTTCCTGACCTTCGCCGACGACCGCGCTCTGCGTCAGCAGGTCTGGACCAAGTTCGCCAAGCGCGGCGACAACAACGACGCCAACGACACCAAGTCGACCATCGCCCGCATCGTCGCCCTGCGTCAGCAGCGCGCCCGCCTGCTGGGCTTCGGCAACCACGCCGAATGGCGCATGCAGGACACCATGGCCAAGACCCCGGCCGCGGCGATGGACCTGATGCAGCGCGTCTGGGCCCCGGCCAAGGCCCGCGTCGCCGAGGAAGTCGCCGACATGAAGGCGATCGCCGGTCACGACATCGAGCCGTGGGACTACCTCTACTACGCCGAGAAGGTGCGTAAGGCGAAGTACGACCTCGACCAGAACGAGCTGAAGCCCTACTTCGAGCTGCACGCCGTGCGCGCGGCCTCCTTCTACATGGCCGAGCGCCTGTACGGCTTCGTCTTCAAGCAACTGCCCAAGGGCCAGGTCTCGACCTTCGAGCCGGACGTGACCACCTATGAGGTCACGGACAAGGCCACCGGCAAGCTGATCGGCCTGTTCTACGCCGACGACTTCGCTCGTCCGGGCAAGCGTTCGGGCGCCTGGATGACCACCTACCGCTCGTTCTCGAAGCTGACGGGCTCCAAGCCGATCCTGGCCTCGAACAACAACAACTTCGTCAAGGCGCCGGACGGTCAGCCGCTGCTGATCTCGCTGGACGACGCCGAGACCCTGTTCCACGAGTTCGGTCACGCCCTGCACTACTTCTCGTCGGTGGTGACCTATCCGTCGTTCGGCAACACGCCGCGCGACTTCGTGGAATATCCGTCGCAGGTGCACGAGCACTGGGTGCTGAGCCGCCCGATCCTCGACGGCTACATGAAGCACGTCGAGACTAAGCAGCCGATGCCGCAGGCGCTGGTGGACAAGATCGAGGCCTCCTCGACCTTCAACCAGGGCTACGCCACGGTCAGCTACCTGTCCTCGGCCCTGGTCGACATGGACCTGCACACCCAGGCGACGCCGCCGACGGATATCGACGCCTTCGAGAAGGCCTCGCTGGGCCGTCTGGGCATGCCCAAGGAGATCGTGATGCGGCACCGCCTGCCGCAGTTCAATCACCTGTTCACCTCGGACGCCTATTCGGCCGGCTACTACTCCTACCTGTGGTCGGAAGTGATGGACGCCGACACCTGGGCCTACTTCGAGGAGTCGGGCGACGTCTTCAACCCGGACATCGGCGGCCGCTTCAAGTCGATCATTCTGGCGCCGGGCAACACCACGGACCGCGGCGACGCCTATCGCCAGTTCCGCGGCCGCAACCCGGACGTGGCGGCCCTGCTGAAGGTGCGCGGCTTCCCGACTTCTTAAGAGGGGGCCTACCGCCCTTCGGGCTGCTTGAGGCCCGTTAGGCGCCTAGGGCCGCGTCGGGTCGAGAAGGCGAAAGCCTTATGACCGCGGCCCAACCAAAGAGAGGGCCTGGCGGAGAAATCCGCCGGGCCTTTTCTATTTCGGCCGGGGTGGCGTAAGCCTTGGCTGTGTCACGGGCTGCGTCGGGTCGAGAAGGCGGAGCCTTCTGATCGCGGCCCAGCAAAGAAGGAGCGCCCATGAGCGTCGTCGCCTCCTACGTCTACAAGGACGGCAAGCGGGTGCGCGAAGCGCCGCTGACGGCTCAAGGGCTGAGCCTGGCCAAGGGCGAATACCTCTGGATCGGCCTGCATGAGCCGTCGGACGAGGAGTTCGACGTTCTGGTCCGCCGCTTTCACCTGCACCCTCTGGCGGTCGAGGACGCCTTGTCGGCGCATCAGATCCCCAAGCTGGAGGTCTACGGCTCCGAACTCTTCATCGTCGCCCGCACGGCCCAGGCCAAGGGCGACCGCATCCTGTATGGCGAGACCCACGTCTTCCTCGGCCCCAACTACGTCATCACCATCCGTCATGGATCGGCGCGGGCGCACACCCAGTTGCGCGCCCAACTGGAGGCCTCGCCGCACCAGTTGAGCCACGGGCCGGACTTCATCCTGCACGGGGTGCTGGACTTCATCGTCGACGGCTACATCCCCATCATCGACGCCATTGAAGACAAGGTTCTGGAGATGGAGCAGGTCGCACTGGACCGCTTCCTGTCGCGCGACGACATCCCCCGCCTGTTCCAGTTGCGGCGCGAACTGGTGAAGTTCAGCCGGGTGTTGGGGCCGATGGAGGAGCTCTGCGTCAAGTTGCAGTCGCTGGACCTGCCCTGCATCGACCGCGAGGTGCGGCCCTATTTCCGCGACGTGGCCGACCATGTGCGCCGCGTCGCCAGCCGCGCGGCGGGCCTGCGCGACATCCTGGCCTCGGTGTTCGAGGTGTCCAACCTGCTGGAGCAGCAGCGCCAGGGCGTCATCACCCGCAAACTGGCCGCCTGGGCCGCCATCCTGGCGACGCCGACGGCGGTGGCGGGCATCTACGGCATGAATTTCGAGCATATGCCCGAGCTGCGCTGGACCTATGGCTATCCGGCGGTGCTGGCCTTGATCGTGGCCATCTGCATCGGCCTTTACGTCACCTTCAAGCGGACCCGGTGGCTGTGATCAGCCGCTGTTCCTAAGACCCGCCGCCACGCCGTTGATGGCGAGCAGGATGCCGTTGCTGACGCGCGGGTCGTCGTCGCCCGCGCGGCGACGCCGGATCAGCTCGATCTGCACATGGTTCAGCGGCTCGACATAGGGCATCCGCTGGCGGATCAGCCGGTCCAGTTCGGGCTGGCCGCCCAATAGAGTCTGTTGGCCGGTGATCGACAGGACGGCCGCGACGGTGCGGTCCCATTCGGCGCGGATGGCGTCATAGATGCGCTCGGCCAGGGCGGCGTCGGGGACCAGCCCGGCGTAGCGGCGCGCGATGGCCATGTCGGCCTTGGCCATCACCATCTCCATGTTCTGGACCACGGTGCGGAAGAAGGGCCAGGCCTCGGCCATGGCGCGCAGTTCGGCCGGGTCTTCGCCCTGAACCGCCGAGCCGAAGCCGAACCAGCCGGGCAGCATGACCCGCGACTGCGACCAGCTGAACACCCAGGGAATGGCGCGTAAGTCCTCGATGGCGGGGGAGGCGGTGCGGCTGGCCGGGCGCGAGCCGATCTTCAGGTCGGCGATCTCGGCGATGGGGGTGGCGGCGCGGAAATAGTCGACGAAGCCGGGCGTCTCATAGACCAGCGCGCGATAGGCCTTCATCGAGGCCGCCGACAGGCGCGCGGCCGTGGCCCCATGCTCAAGGCTGTAGCCCGCGTCGGACTGCGGTCCCAGCGAGGCCAGCAGAGTCCCGCAGGTCAGGGCGTCGAGGTTGCGCTGGGCCACCTCCGGCTCGCCGTATTTGTTGGCGATGACCTCGCCCTGTTCGGTGACGCGGATGCGGCCCGCGACGGTCCCGGCGGGCTGGCCCAGCACGGCCGAGAAGCTGGAGCCGCCGCCGCGCCCGACGGCGCCGCCCCGGCCGTGGAACAGTTGCAGCCGCACCCCCGCCGCGCGCGTGACCTCCAGCAGGGCGCGCGAGGCTTCGTGCAGTTCCCAGCCCGAGGTCAGGTAGGAGCCGTCCTTGTTGCTGTCCGAATAGCCGATCATCACCTCCTGCACCCCGCGCGCTTCGGCCACGGCGCGGGCCGAAGGTTCGGCGAGAACGCGCTCCAGCGTGGCGCGGGCGGCGCGCAGGTCGTCGATGGTCTCGAACAGCGGGGCGGCCTGAATGGGGCAGGCTCCGGGGACGGCCGGGTCGTAGAGGCCGACTTCCTTGAGCAGAAGATAGACCTCCAGCATGTCCGAGGCGGCGTCGGTCTTGGACACGATGTGAGTGCGGATCGCCTGCGGGCCGAAGATTGAAAGGGCCTCGGCGGCCGCCTGAAGGATGGCGCGCTCCTTCAGCGTCTCGGGCGCATAGTCGGCGTAGGGCGAGAAGAGGGGGCGCGGGCTGGCCAGTTCGCGCGCCAGCACGGCCAGGCGTTCGGCTTCGGCCAGAGCGGCGTAGTCGGCGCAGACGCCCGCGACCTTCAGCAGGTCGGCGACCACGCGCTGATGCACGTCCGAATTCTGGCGCAGGTCCAGCGTCGCCATGTGGAAGCCGAACACGTCCGCCGCCGTGATTAGCCGCGCCAGCCGGTCGTCGGCGAAGACGGCGCCGTGGGTCCGCACCAGGCTGTCGTGCAGGACGGCCAGGTCGGCGCGGAAGGCGTCGGGGCCGTCGTAGGGTGGCGCGGCGAAGCGGGCGGGGCGCGGCGTCGGCTCGCCGGTCAGGATCGGATAGGCCGCCGACAGGCGGGCGTAGATCTGGCTGAGCGTCCGGCGATAGGGCTCGTCGGCGCGCTGGATGGAGGCGTCGCCCGACCCTTGCGCCAGGGCGGCCAGTTCGGGCGTGACGCGGGTCAGGTCGATGGACAGGCTGAGTTCGGCGCCTAGGGCGTGCACCTCGTCCAGGTAGAAGCTCAGCGCTGCACGGGCCTGGCTGCGGAAGGCGGCGCGCAGGGTGTCGGCGTCGACATTGGGGTTGCCGTCGCGATCTCCGCCGACCCAGGAGCCGATGCGCACGAAGGGCGTCAGGTCGGTCGCGCCCAGCAGGCGGCGCCACTCGGCCAGCTGGGCCGGGGCGACATGAAGAAAGATGCGCTGCAGCCAGTCGACCACGGTGTCGATCTCGTCCTGCACCACCAGGGCCGAGGCGCGGGTCAGCCGCGTGGCCCACAGGATGACGATCTGGCGGCGAAGCGCGGCCTTCAGGGTGTAGGCGTCGCAGGCGATCCCGTCGCGGTCGCAGCCGTCCAGCAGTTCGCCAACCGCCGTGGTGCGGTCGATGACGCTCTTGCGGCGCACCTCGGACGGGTGGGCGGTCAGCACCGGCGAGATCAGGGCCTGGGCCAGCAGGTCGCGCACGGCGTTCCTGTCGGCGCCCGCCTCGGCCAGACGCTTGAGCGCGCCTTCGGGGGTGTCGGCCCGTTCGCCGGCCTCGGCCTGGGCCTGGGCGCGGCGCTTGCCCGCCCGATCCTCGGCGACATTGGCCAGCAGGGAGAAGGCGGCGAAACCATGCGTCAGGCCGATGGCCTGATCCAGCGACAGCTCGCCCAGCAGCCGCTCCAGCTCCGAAGCGTCGTCCGAGGCCGGGTCGCGGTGATAGGCCACCGAGGCCCGCCGCACCGCCTCGATGCGGTCGTAGAGATTCTGCCCGCCCTCGTCGCGGATCACTTCGCCCAGCAAGGCGCCCAGAAGCCGGACCTCGTCGCGGAGGCGATCATGGGGAAACTCGGGGGCTTGGGTCATGTGGCCCTTCTCTCAGCGGGGAGGCCGGACAGGAACCGTATCAGCGGGATCCGAGCGCGCCAGCTCATGCTGCAACGCAGAAACCCTTTGTGTGGTCGCCTTTCGTCGCGAGAAACGGAGTCGACATCGCCTTGCTTTTCCGCCATAAGCCGCGACTTCCGGCGCAATTGAACCTGCGCCTCCACCGGGACGACCCCATCCTTTCATGGATGGATGAGCCCGGAGAGGGCCTCTGTCGACGTGATCGTTCGCAGAGGTCGCCCGCCTATGGGCGTTTCTCATGGAGGCTGACGGCCCAGGCGCATGAAAGGGTTTGAATGTTCGAGGCTCTGAACGAGCGGCTGACAGGCGTCTTCGACCGGATCACCGGGCGCGGCGCCCTGTCCGAAAAGGATGTCGAGGAGGCCCTGCGCGAGGTTCGCGTCGCCCTGCTCGAGGCCGACGTCGCCCTGCCGGTGGTCAAGGACTTCATCGCCCGCGCCAAGACGGCCGCGACCGGCGAGGAAGTCATCCGCGCGGTCAAGCCCGCCGATCAGGTCATC
The DNA here is from genome assembly GCF_002478355.1 of Brevundimonas sp. UBA7507. Classification (NCBI taxonomy): domain Bacteria; kingdom Pseudomonadati; phylum Pseudomonadota; class Alphaproteobacteria; order Caulobacterales; family Caulobacteraceae; genus Brevundimonas; species Brevundimonas sp. UBA7507. The sequence continues at coordinate 182,847 of NZ_DLNP01000018.1, forward strand.
AAGATCGTCTATGACGGCCTGGTCGACATGCTGGGCGGTGAAGAGCCGGTTCCGCTGAACACCAATGCGACCCCGCCCGCCGTCGTGCTGATGGCCGGTCTGCAGGGCTCGGGCAAGACGACGACCTCGGCCAAGCTGGCCCTGCGTCTGTCGAAGTTCGACAAGAAGAAGGTCATGATGGCCTCGCTGGACACGCGTCGTCCGGCGGCCATGGAGCAGCTGGCCACCCTCGGCCAGCAGATCGAGGTCGCGACCCTGCCTATCGTGGCGGGCGAGAGCGCGGTCCAGATCACCCGCCGCGCGCTGCAGTCGGCCAAGCTTCAGGGCTTCGACGTCCTGATCCTCGACACCGCCGGCCGCATCACCCTGGACGAAGGGCTGATGAATGAGGTGGCCGAGGTCGCCGAGATCGCCAAGCCGGTCGAGACCCTGCTGGTGGCCGACAGCCTGACGGGTCAGGACGCGGTGCGCACCGCCGCCGCCTTCCACGAACGCCTGCCGCTGACGGGCCTGGTGCTGACCCGCGCCGATGGCGACGGGCGCGGCGGCGCCATGCTGTCGATGCGCGCCGTCACCGGCCTGCCGATCAAATATCTGGGCGCTGGCGAAAAGGTCGATGCGCTGGACGTCTTCGACGCCCGCCGCGTCGCCGGCCGCATCCTGGGTCAGGGGGACATCGTCGCCCTGGTCGAGAAGGCCGCGGGCGAGCTGGATCAGGCCAAGGCCGAGAAGATGGCCCGCAAGCTGGCCAAGGGCCAGTTCGATCTGGACGACTTGGCTGGTCAGCTGAACCAGATGAAGAAGATGGGCGGTCTTCAGGGCATCATGGGCCTGCTGCCCGGCGTGGCCAAGATGAAGGCCCAGATGGCCGAGAACAACGTCTCGGACAAGATGATCGACCGCCAGCTGGCCGTCATCAGCTCCATGACCAAGGCCGAGCGCAAGAAGCCGGACCTGCTGAACGCCAGCCGCAAGAAGCGCGTGGCCAAGGGCGCGGGCGTCGAGGTTCAGGACATCAACCGCCTGCTGAAACAGCACCGGCAGATGGCCGATATGGTCAAGTCCCTGTCCAAGGGCGGCGGCAAGAACCTGCAGAAGATGGCCTCCATGATGGGCGGCCTGCCCGGCATGGGGGGCGGCGGTCCCGACATGAACCGTCTGAAGGCGCTGGGCGGCGGCAAGATGCCGGAACCCTCGGCCGATGAAATGAAAGCCATTCAGGACCGCCTGGCGGGTCTGGGCGGCGGACAACTTCCGGGGGGCCTTCCGGGTCTGCCGGGCTTCCCCAAAAAGAACTAACGCCTTTCTAGAAAGAGACTGAAAATGCTGAAGATTCGTCTGGCCCGCGGCGGCGCCAAGAAGCGCCCCTACTACCACATCGTCATCGCCGACTCGCACAGCCCGCGCGACGGCAAGTTCATCGAGCGCGTCGGCAGCTACAACCCGATGCTGCCGAAGGACAGCGCCACCCCGCGCATCGTCCTGAAGGCTGACCGCATCTCGGAATGGCTGGCTAAGGGCGCTCAGCCGACCGACCGCGTGGCCCGCTTCATCAGCCAGAGCCAGGACGAAGTTCTGGTCGGCAAGGTCAAGTGGACCCAGAGTAACAACCCGAAGAAGGGCGAGCCGGGCAAGAAGGCCCAGGAACGCGCCGCCGAGCGCGCCCAGCGCGAAGCCGACCGCCTGGAAGCCGAAGCCGCCGCCAAGGCCGAGGCCGCTGAAGCCGCCGCCGCCGCTGCCGCTGCTCCGGCCGTGGAAGAAGCGCCTGCTGAAGAAGCCCCTGCGGCTGAAGTCGCCGCCGAGGCGACCGAAGAGCAGGCCTGAGCCTTATCTTCTCATCCGGCCCCGGCCGGTTGAGACGGGAAAGCAGCGTCCTTCCGGGGCGCTGCTTTTCTGCTATCTGGACGCATCGCATCGGCAAACGGAGCCCGGCCATGAGCAGCGAAGACAGACTGATCCTGGTCGGCCAGATCGGCGGCGCCTTCGGCGTGAAGGGCGAGGTCCGGATCAGCGCCTATACCGCCGACGCCATGGCCCTGGTCGGCTATTCGCCGCTGCTCGGCGCCGACGGCAAGCCGGTGCTGACCCTGCTTTCGGCGCGGCCGGACAAGGCCGGGGTGGTGGCGCGGGTCAAGGAGATCACGACGAAGGAAGAGGCCGACGCCCGACGCGGTCAGAAGCTGTTCGTCACCCGCGACGCCCTGCCTGAACCGGAGGAGGACGAGTTCTACCTGACCGACCTGATCGGCCTGGAGGGGCGCGATCCGGCCGACGTGGTTCTGGGCAAGGTGAAGTCGGTTCAGAACTTCGGCGCCGACGACATGCTGGAGATCGCTCCGGCCGAGGGCGGTCCGACCTGGTACCTGCCCTTCACCCGCGAGGCGGCGCCCGAGCTGCACATCAGCGAGGGCTGGCTGCGCATCGTCCGCCCGACCGAAGTCAGCGAACGCGACGAAGACTGACGCACGGACATTCGCCGCATGGGCGGTTGCGGATGGCGATGACGCCTCCAACATGAGCGGGATACCCTTGTTGGAGCGCTCCATGGCCGATCTGTCCGTCTTTCCCGTCACCCGCCAGTTTCCGCCGCAGCATCCGGATCGGCTTCAGCTCTATTCCCTGCCGACTCCCAACGGGGTGAAGGTCTCCATCCTGCTGGAGGAGCTGGGCCTGCCCTATGAGGCGCACCTGGTCGACATCAGCAAGGACGAGACCTGGACGCCGGAATTCCTGTCGCTGAACCCCAACGGCAAGATCCCCGCCATCATCGACCCCGACGGTCCGGGGGACAAGCCGCTGGCCCTGTTCGAGTCCGGCGCCATCCTGGTCTATCTTGCGGAGAAGGCGGGGCGCTTCCTGCCGACCGATCCGGCGGCGCGCTATGAGACGCTGCAGTGGGTCTTCTTCCAGATGGCGGCGATCGGCCCGATGTTCGGCCAGGTCGGTTTCTTCCACAAATACGCGGGCCGCGAATTCGAGGACAAGCGGCCGCGCGATCGCTACGTCGCGGAATCGCGGCGTCTGCTGGGCGTGCTGGAGGGGCGGCTGAAAGATCGCGCCTGGATCATGGGCGACGACTACACCATCGCCGACATCGCCATTCTGGGTTGGGTGCGCAATCTGGTCGAACACTATGGCGCGGGCGAGTTGGTCGGCTACGCCGACTTCCCGCACGTCGCGGCCTGGCTGGCGCGCGGCCTGGCGCGTCCGGCCGTGCAGCGGGGCCTGAACATCCCGGCACGGCCGTAAGGCGAGAGTTGCGGGGGCGGGCGATGCGCCGCGCCCCCGCGCAGGCTCAGATCTCTTCGGTCGGAGCGTCCGGCACGTATTTCTTGATGGACTCGATGGCGCGCTTGGCGCCGGACTTGTCGGAATAGCCCTCGGTCGAGAAGATGATCTCGGAGTTGTACTTGAATCGGACGCGGAACTCGCCCGCCTTGTCCTGATAGACTTCGAACTTGTGCGCCATGATCGCCTCGCTCTGACGGCCGCCAGTCGGCCGAGGCGGAGAAGCTGCCACGGCCCCGCTCGGGCCGTAAAGGGCGCGAAATGTAAAAGGCGGCGAAGCGGCTCAGCCGCGCGCGGGAATCCAGCGCCGCGCCGCCAGGGCCAGGAAGCCGACGGCCAGGCCCCAGAAGGCCGAACCGACCCCGAACAGGGCCACGCCCGAGGCTGTCGCGGCGAAGGTCAGCACCGCCGCCTCGCGGTCCTTCGCCTCGCTCATCATGGCGCTCAGCGATCCGATCAGCGGCGCGATCAGGGCCAGGCCGGTGATGGCGGCAAGGGCGCCGGTCGGCATGGCTATGAACAGGCCCGCCAGCGGCGCCGCGAACAGGGCGACGACCAGGTAGAACAGGCCGTAGATTACGCCCACGGTCCAGCGCTTCGTCGCATCGGGGTGGGCGTCCGGCCCGGTGCAGATGGCGGCGGTGATGGCGGCCAAGTTTACGCCGTGCGCGCCGAACGGCGCCAGCAGGGTGCTGGTCAGCCCACCCCAGAAGATCAGCTTGCCGGCGGGGGGGGCGTAGCCTGCGGCCCGCAGCACTACCAGACCGGGCAGGTTCTGCGACGCCAGCGTCACCAGATACAGCGGCAGGGCCAGACTGACCGCCGCCTTCCAGTCGAAGGCGGGCATGACCGGCGACAGGGCGCCGAACAGGCCGGCGCCTTCGGGCAGGGCGACCTGGCCGCGCAGCGCCAGGACGGCGAAGGCGGCGACCAGAACGGCGGGCAGGGACCAGGCGGGCGCCAGCCTGCGCATGACCAGAAAGACCAGCAGCAGGCCCGCCGCCAGCGTCAGATCGGTCGGAAACACCAGGAACAGCTTGAGGCAGAAGGGCAGCAGCACCCCCGCCAGCATGGCCGAGGCGACGGCCGCCGGAATGCGCTCGGCCAGCCGCCCCAGAGCGGGGACCAGGCCGGTCAGCACCATCATCAGCCCGGCGATCACGAAGGCGCCCACGGCCGTCGACCAGCCGAGGCCGAGCGTCGAGGCGGCCAGCAGGGCCGCACCCGGCGTCGACCAGGCCAGCACGACCGGCATCTTCAGCCGCCAGCTCAGCACCGCGCCGGGCAGGCCGATGCCCAGGCACAGGGCGGTGACCATGGAGATGATCTGGGCGGGCGCCGCCCCCATGGCCTGGCCGGCCTGCACCACCAGGGCGACCGTGCCGCCGAAACCGACGACGGTCGCCACGGCGGCGGCCGAGAAGCTGGCGGCCACAATGCTGGGAGAAGGCGGCAGGCGGGACGGGCTCATGCCCTATGGCTTAGGCTGCGCCGCAACGCTTCGCAAAGGGGAACGGCGCCGTTCTGGCGTCGTTTGAGTCGTCATGCTGGACCACACCGGAATCATCGTTTCGGACCTGACGGTGGCCCGCCGCTTCTATGACGCCGTGGCGGAAGCTCTGGGTCTGCAGACCGCCAGTAATTCGCCGGAGTCCTTCCTGTTCGGCCACAGCGCCGAACAGCCCATTCCCTATCTGTGGATCGGGATCACACGACCGTCCTATTGGGTCGAGGGTTCGCGCGCAGGGTTGAACCAGATGCACGTCGCCTTCGTCGCGCGGGACAAGGCCATGGTCGACGCCTTCCATCGGGCCGCCCTGGCGGCGGGGGGCCGCGACAACGGCGCGCCCGGCCCCCGCGAAGGGGCTGGGGACTATTACGGGGCCTTCGTGCTGGACCCCGACGGCAACAACATCGAGGCCTGCTGCCGGGGCGCTGCGGCCCGCTGAGGGCGGCGTGAGATCGAACCGGAAAAGTCTGCAACTTTTCCTGATCTCACTCGAGGGCTCAGCCCTCCATGTCGTCCGGCAGGCCGACGGCGTGGAAACCGGCGTCGACGTGGACGACCTCGCCCGTCGTCGAGCGGCCCAGGTCCGAGCACAGCCACAGGGCGGCGCCGGCGACGCCTTCCATCGAGGTCTCTTCCTTGATCAGGGAGAACTGCGCCGACTTGGAGTGCAGGCCGCGCCCGCCCGAAATGCCCGCCAGCGACAGGGTGCGCATGGCGCCTGCCGAGATGGCGTTGACGCGGATGCCCTTCGGCCCCAGGTCGCGCGCGATGTAGCGGGTCGCCGCTTCCAAGGCGGCCTTGGCCACGCCCATGGTGTTGTAGTTCGGAATGACCCGCTCGGACCCGAGGTAGGTCAGGGTGATCATCGACCCGCCGTTGGGCATCAGACGGGCCGAACGCTTGGCCACGTCGACGAAGCTGAAGGCCGAGATGTTCATGGCCAGCAGGAAGCTGTCGCGGGTGGTGTTGTCGACGAAGGAGCCCTTCAACTCGTCCTTGTTGGCGAAGGCCACCGAGTGGACGACGAAGTCGATCGTGCCGAATTCCTTCTCCAGCTCGGCGAAGGCGGCGTCCATCGAGGCGTCGTCGGTGACGTCGGCCTGGATCAGCAGCTTGGCGCCGACGCTTTCGGCCAGCGGGCGCACGCGGCGCTCAAGACCCTCGCCCAGATAGGTGAAGGCCAGCTCGGCGCCCTGGGCGGCCAGCTGCGAGGCGATGCCCCAGGCGATGGAGCTGGAGTTCGCGACCCCCATGATCAGGCCCTTCTTGCCCTTCATGAGGTCTCCGGTGGGCATGTCCCAGCCTTCGCTCGTCGCCATGGGTTCGTCTCCGTATCTAGAACTTGTTCCGCCTTTTGGACGGGCGCGCGGCGGGTGACAAGCGTTCAGGCCTCGGCCCGGCCTTAATCCGCGAGGCTGGCGTTTCTCCGCAGGCGGCCTAAGTTGAAGCCATGAGCTTCGACGTCGACAGTCCGAATGCGCAACCGGAGGCGGGGCCGGTCTTCTTCGACCGCCGCGAACTGGACCAGATGCTGCGGGTCTATGGGCGGATGGTGGCGGCGGGCGAATGGCGTGACTACGCCATGGCCGGCCAGAAGGACCACGCCGAGTTCGCCGTCTTTCGCCGCCACGGCGACGCGCCGCTCTATCGGATCGAGAAACGTCCGGCCCTGCGCCTGAAACAGGGGCAGTGGGCCGTGATCGGCGAGGGCGGCCATGTGCTGAAGCGCGGCCGCGACCTGGCCCAGGTTCTGCGCGTCTTCGACAGCCGCAAGTTCACAGTGGTGGAGTAGGCGGCGACAAAAGAAAAAGGCCCCGACGTCGCCGTCGAGGCCTCATTTTTCTCGGCCTATCGCCCTTCGAGCTGTTTGAGGCCTGCGCTCAAGTCGGCCGTGACCGCGTCACGGCCATAGTGCGCTTAGAAAACCCCTATTCGCGGCTGCCCATGAAGGCCAGCAGGAACTGGAACAGGTTGATGAAGTTGATGAACAGGCTCAGCGCGCCGAAGCCCGTCGCCACGCCCATCGCGTTCTTGTCGCCGCCCAGGGCGTAGTAGGTCATCTTCAGGCGCTGGGTGTCATAGGCGATCAGACCCGAGAAGATCAGCACGCCTGCGCCCGAGATCACCAGATACATCACGCCCGACTGCATGAAGATGTTCACGATCGAGGCGATGACCAGGCCGATCACGCCCATGATCAGGAAGGTGCCCATGCCGGTCAGATCCTTCTTGGTCGTATAGCCAACCAGGCTCAGACCCGCGAAGGCGGCGGCGGTGACGAAGAAGGTCGAGGCCAGCGAGCCGTTGGTGTAGCGCAGGAACAGCACGCCCAGGCCCGCGCCGATGGTGGCGACTACGGCCCAGTAGAGCATGTTCACGCCCTTGGCCGACGGGTTCTTCATGAAGAACATCGAGCCGAACAGCATGACCAGCGGCGAGAACTGGACGATCATGCCCAGCATCGTCAGGCCGATGCGGCCGTCGTCCATGCGCGCGAACAGCAGCTGCTGCACCGCTGGGACGTTGCCGGTGACGTAGGCCAGGGCGCCCGCGACGACCAGACCGATCGCCAGCTTGTTGTAGACGCCCAGCATGAAGGCGCGCAGACCGGCGTCGACGGACATGTCCGCCGACTGCGGAAGCGGGCGCGCATAGCCGTTGTTGAAATCGCTCATCGCGAAAGAAGTCTCCCATTCGGCCGGGAAGATCCCGACCTTTGGTTGAAATATCGGGATGCAGACGCATCCTTGCAAGAAAAACCGGACTTCCGGCCGCCGGTTCCGCCCGCTACCAAGGGTCGCATGTTGCGCCTGTTCACCGCCATCCCGATCCCTGAGGACGTCGCCGAGACCCTGGCGCGGCGTCAGTCCGGTCTGCCCGGCGCGCGCTGGCGGCCGCTGGACGCCCTGCACGTCACCCTAGCCTTCTATGGCGAGGCGTCCGAGCGCACGGCCGACGATCTGGCCTCGGAACTGACGCGAGCCGAGGGCGGCGGGGCGTTCGAGATCACCCTGAACGGCGTCGGCGCCTTCGGCGACGCGCACCGCAGCCATACCCTGTGGGCCGGGCTGGAGCGGTCCGAGCGGCTGAACGTCCTGGCCGGGCGCTGTCGGTCGGCGGGCGAACGGGCGGGCGTCCCGCCTGAAAAGCGCGAATACCGCCCGCACGTCACCTTGGCCTATCTGAAGCCCCAGGCGAACCCCGACCGCATCGGCGCCTGGATCACCGGGCACAATCTGCTGAAGTCGCCGCCGATCCGCGTGGATCGTTTCGGCTTGTACTCCAGCGTCCTGACCGGGGACGGCAGCGTCTACACCCTGGAACGCGAGTATCTGTTGTGATCGATCGCCCTACATCCCCTCTCGGTCCCACGCTGGAGACCGAACGCCTGTTCCTGCGTCCGCCGACGCTGGAGGATTTTCCGCGCTGGGCCGACTTCATGAGCGACCCCGAGACGACGCGCTTCATCGGCGGGGTGCAGTCCCGGCATGAGGTGTGGCGCGGCATCGCCTCGGTCGCGGGCATGTGGGCGCTGCACGGCGAAGGCATGTTCTCGCTGATCGAGAAGACGACCGGCCTGTGGATGGAGCGCATCGGGCCGCTGCATCCCTATGGCTGGCCGGGCCGGGAGGTGGGCTGGAGCCTGCACCGCGACGCCACGGGCAAGGGCTATGCGATCGAGGCCGCGGCGGCGGCGATGGACTACGCTTGCGACGTGCTGGACTGGCCGGATGTCATCCACTGCATCGACCCCGACAACCGGGCGTCGGAGAAGGTGGCCGAGCGGCTGGGCTCGACCAATCGCGGGCCGGGCGTCATGCCGCCGCCGTTCCATGAGCACGCGGTCAACCTGTGGGGCCAGACGCGCGAGCAGTGGCGCGTGAACCGGCAGCGCTTGCGGTAGGAACATAGGCGGAACATAAAGGCGGATGCCCGCCGCCGCGCTTCACCTCGAACTGGTCTTCAGCCGTCCCGAAACGACCCTGTCCGTCACGCGGGGGGCGGCGCGGCTGATGCTGGACATGGGCTATGCGCCCCTGCTGGAGGTCTGCCTGCCCAATGGGCGGCGCGCCGACGTCATGGCCCTGGGGCCCAAGGGCGACATCGTCATCTGCGAGGTGAAGTCGGGGATCGACGACTACCGCGTCGATCGCAAATGGCAGGAGTACGGCCCCTTCTGCGACGCCTTCTATTTCGCCGTCGCGCCGGAGTTTCCGCAGGGCGTATTGCCTGACGAGCCGGGTCTGATCGTCGCCGACGGCTTCGGCGGGGCGGTGGTGCGCGACGCGCCGGCGACGCCCCTGGCGCCCGCCCGCCGCAAGGCCCTGACCCTGGCCTTCGCCCGCCTGGGCGCGCTCAGGACGATGCGGGACTGAAGCCCTATCCGCCCACCGCGTGCAGGGCTGCGCCGTGATCGCGTAGCCAGCGGCGGTGCGGGCGATGATCTCCGACCAGGCGGCCGACCACCGCCCAATAGGCGGGGCTGTGGTCGGCGTGGACCAGATGGGCGACCTCGTGCGCGGCCAGGTAGTCGGCGATGGCGGGCGGGGCCATGATGACGCGCCAGGAATAACGGATCGAGCGATTGTGCGGGCTGCACGAGCCCCAGCGCGAACGGGTGTCGACGATGGACACCTTCACCGGTTTCTGGCCCAGGGTCTTCAGATGGACGTCGGTTCGCTCGACCAGGAAGTCGCGCGCGGCGCGGCGGAACCAGTTCTCGACGCGGCGCGAGAAGGCCTCGCCCTCTCCGCCCGAACGCAGCACCGGCCCCTCAGGCGTGTCGACGAGGCGGGCCGCGCCTGCGCCGCCCGTCGCCTCTAGCCGCACGGGGCGACCCAGCCAGGTCACGACGGCGCCCGGCTCGAACGGCTGAGTGTCGATCCGCGCGGCCAGCCGTTCGGCGATCCATCCGGCCTTGGCGCGGGCGAAGGCCACGACTTCGCCCAGGCGCCGCTCGCTGGGCGCGACGGCCACGGCCTCGCCGGCGCGGGCGTCGATGCGGATCGACAGCCGACGTGCGCGCGGATTGACCGACAGCCTCAGGGCGACGCCGCCCTCAAGCGGCAGACGCTGACCGTTCCGGTACGACACTGAGGTCTTCGTTGCTGGCGATGAAATCGCGCACGCGGGGATAGATCTCCTCGCGGAAACGGCGGCCGTTGAAGACCCCGTAGTGGCCGACCTTGGGCTGGACGTAGAGCAGGCGCCGGTCGTCGGGAATGTTGGGCGTCAGGCCGTGCGCGGCCTGGGTCTGGCCGACGCCGGAGATGTCGTCCATCTCGCCCTCAATGGTGGCCAGGCCGATGTCCGTGATCGCCGTCAGATCGACCGTCTCGCCGCGATGCTGCAACAGGCCGCGGGGCAGCAGATGCTGCTGGAAGACGATGTCGATGGTCTGAAGATAGAACTCCTCGGTCAGGTCCAGCACCGACAGATATTCGTCGTAGAACTGCTCGTGCTTCTCGACCCCGTCGCCGTCGCCTTCGACCAGACTGTCGAAATAGCGGCGATGGGCGTCGACGTGCTTGTCCTCGTTCATCGACATGAAGCTGTAGAGCTGGACGAAGCCCGGATAGACCCGCCGTCCGACGCCCGGATAGGGCCAGGGCACGGTGTGGATCATGTTCGACTTGAACCAGGTGAAGGGCTTTTCCTCGGCCAGCTGGTTCGTCACGGTCGGCGACAGGCGGGCGTCGATGGGCGAGCCCATGAAGGTCATGGAGGCGGGCCGGTTCGGGTCGTTCTGCGCCGCCATCACGGCGCAGGCCGCCAGCACCGGCGGCCCCGGCTGGCAGACGCCGACGACGTGGGCGCGCGGCCCCACCGCCGCCAGCATCTCGCGCACGTGGTCGATGTAGTCGTTGAAGTCGAAGCGCCCTTCCAGCATCGGCACCTGGCGGGCGTTGGTCCAGTCGGTGACATAGACGTCGTGATCCTGAAGGAAGGTCTCGACCGTGCCGCGCAGCAGGGTGGCGTAGTGGCCCGACAGCGGGGCCACGATCACCACGGCGGGCGCCGCCGCGGGTTTGCCCGCGCGCTTCAGGTCGCCGATGTTGCGGGCGAACCGCACCAGTCGGCACCAGGGCGAGGACCAGACGACCTGCTCGGTGGTACGCACGGGCTTGCCGTCGATCTCAAGCGTCTCCAGGCCCCAGTCGGGCTTGCCGTAGCGACGCGTCAGGCTCTCGAACACCTCGGCCGACGCATAGGCGGTGCGGCCGATGGCCGTGTCCGACGCCGGATTGAAGGGAGAGGTCCAGAACTGGCGGGCCATCTGGGCCCCGATCCGGAACGGCGTCGCCGAATGATAGGCGAGCTCGTGAAAAGCGTAGAGCATGAAACCCCGACTGCGGCCCCCGCCGATGCGGAACGCCGATCATACAGGGTGCTGCGCCGCAAAAAAGGCCGGTCGCGCTTCGTTCAGGGAAAGGTGATCAGCCCTTTTCCATGGCGTTTTCGATCAGGGTCGCGGTGCGGCTGGGCCCCAGGTCGTGCGCCACGGCGCTGCGGAACTGTCCATCCGGCCCCATCAGATAGACGGTCAGGCCGTGATTCATGGTGTAGCCCTCGCCCTCGCCGACCTTCTGATAGAAGGCGCGATAGGCCTTGGCCGCCTTGGCCACCTGTTCCGGCGTGCCGGTCAGGCCGATGACGCCGTCAGGGAAACCGTCCGACGAGAGATAGTCCTTCAGCATCTGCGGCGTGTCGCGTTCGGGGTCGATGCTGATGAAGACGATCTGCAGATCCTCGGCCTTGTCGCCCATCCGCTCCTGCACCGCGTTCAGCACGCCCAGGGTGGTCGGGCAGTAGTCGGGGCAATAGGTGAAGCCGAAGAAGACCAGGGTCCATTTGCCGTTCAGGATCGTCTGGTCGACCGTCTTGCCGTTCTGATCCGTCAGGATGAAGTCGCCGCCGACCAGGGGCTGGCCCGTCGCGACGTCCGTGGTCTGGGCCGCCTGCTGGCGACCGCCGACGACCACCATGGTGATCAGGCCCAGCGCCAGGGCGATGACCGCGCAGGCGGCGGCGAACAGGATCACGGGACGGCGGGGCATGGCGTCTCCTCATCGGGAACGGAAGTCGTTTCGGCGGCGGCGACACGGCGAACCGTGCAGCCGCTCTTCGCCCGGTCTATAGAAGAGCGGTGAGCCGTACAGAAGCCCCCATCCCGTCGCACGCCCATCCCTACGCCCCGCCGCATCTGCTGGCCCAGGCGGGCGGCGAGCTGGCGGGCCTGCCGGAACTGCCCCGGCGCGGGCGCGGCCTGTCGTTGCGCACCCTGATCGTGCTGCGCTGGCTGGCGGTGATCGGCCAGACCTCGGCCATCCTGACCGCCTATTTCGCCCTGCACTTCCCCTTGCCTCTGTGGGAGTGCCTGACCGTGATCGGCGCGGGCGTGGCGATGAACCTGGCCACCATGGCGCGGGCGCGGCGCATCGACGGCAGCCTGCCCGACGGGCCGCGCACAGCCGCCCAGCTGGGTTTCGACATCCTGCAGCTGGCGACGCTGCTGGCCCTGACCGGGGGGCTGGCCAACCCTTTCTGTCTGCTGCTGGTCGCGCCGGTGACGATCGCGGCGGCGGCCCTGCCTGCGCGTCAGGCCGTCATTCTGGGCGTCATGGCGCTGATCGCCGTGGGCTTCCTGTTTTCCTGGTCCCTGCCGCTGCCGTGGCGGCTGCATGAGCATTTGGAGCTGCCGGGCCTCTATCGCCTGGGGCTGGGCCTGGCCCTGGTGACGGGGGTGCTGTTCACGGCCGGCTACGCCTGGAAGGTGGCGGCCGACGCCGACAAGCTGGAGCTGGCCCTCGCCACCACCCAGGACGTGCTGCAGCGCGAGCAGAGGCTGGCGGCCCTGGGCGGTCTGGCCGCCGCCGCCGCCCATGAGCTGGGCACGCCGCTGGCCACCATCCAGGTCGTCGCCAAGGAGATGTTGCGCGACGCGCCCGCGGGCAGCCCGGCGGCCGAAGACGCCGCCCTGATCCTGCAACAGGCGGAACGCTGCCGCGCCATCCTCAAGCAACTGTCGTCGCAGCCTGAGGAAGGCGACGCCCTGTTCGCCGACATCGGCCTGAAGGCCCTGCTGGAGGAGGTGGCGGAACCGCACCGGGGCTTCGATCTCGACTTCGACATCGCCCTGAAGATTCCGCCCGGCCAGGAGGCCCCGCGCCTGCGTCGCCTGCCCGAGATCGTCCACGGCCTGTCCACCCTGGTCGAGAACGCCGCCGATTTCGCCACCGCCCGCGTCCAGCTGACCGGGGTGGTCGACGCCGGGTGGATCGAGATCGACATCGTCGACGACGGCCCCGGCTTCGCTTCCGAAATCCTGCCGCGTCTGGGCGAGCCCTATGTGACCAGCCGTCCTCAGGCCAAGGCCCGCCGCGCCCTGGCCGCCCAGATCGCCTCGGCCACCCGCCCGGCCCGCCGGGAACGCCGCGCGCCGCCTCCACCGGTCACGGCCCCCATCGCCCCCAGTCAGGGCGGCATGGGCCTGGGCTTCTTCATCGCCCGCACCCTGCTGGAACGATCCGGCGCCAAGGTTTCGGTGGGTTCAGGCGACGCCGCCAAGGGTCAACCGGGGGGCGCCCGCGTCTCGGTCCGCTGGCCGCGTCAGGCCCTGGAAGTCACCGCCTCGGCCATGGAAGGCGATGGAACCTGATGTCGCAGTCGCGAGCTTGGCCCTTGACCCTGCGTCCCTGACGCACGACCTGAACCCTCAGGAGAATTTCATGTCCGAACTCGAGACCCAGATCACGGAACAGATTGCGGCCCTCAGCGACAAGTCCTTGTTGCTGCTGGACGATGATCAGGCCTTGCGCACCCGTCTGGGGCGGGCGCTGGAATCGCGCGGTTTCGTCGTCGCCCTCGCCGGCTCCGTGGCCGAGGCGAACGACGCCCTGCGCCAGTCGGTCCCCGCCTTCGCCGTGCTGGACATGCGCCTGGAGGACGGCAACGGCCTGAAGGTGGTCGAAATGATCCGCGAGCGGCGCGAGGACGCCCGCATCGTCATGCTGACCGGCTACGGCGCCATCGCCACGGCCGTCGCGGCGGTCAAGGCCGGCGCCGTCGACTATCTGCAGAAACCCGCCGACGCCGACGACGTGGTCAAGGCTCTGCTGTCGACCGGCGAGGCGCCCGAGCCGCCGGAAAACCCCATGTCGGCCGACCGGGTGCGCTGGGAGCATATCCAGCGCGTCTATGAGCTGTGCGACCACAACGTGTCGGAGACCGCTCGCCGCCTGGGCATGCACCGCCGCACCCTGCAGCGCATCCTGGCCAAGCGCGCGCCGCGATAGGCCTTTTTTGCGCGCTATGCTCGCGGCGCGGTCGCTCGCGGCTTGAGCGCGCGCCTTATTGTCCTTCTCCCCTTGTGGGAGAAGGTGGCAGGCGAAGCCTGACGGATGAGGGGTCTTGCGTCCTCAATCCGTCTGCCTGTTCTCAGCGTGCAGAAACCCCTCATCCGGCCCTGGCGGACCACCTTCTCCCACAAGGGGAGAAGGGAGACTCTAGAAGAACAGCGCGTCCGGTTGGCGCTCTTGCGGCGGGCTGGGGCGCGCCGCTGGGGGCTGTTGCGGCTGCGGGGCCTGGCCGTCGATGACGACGGGCGGCGGCGCGTCCTCATAGGGCTGGGCCGTGGCGTAGGGATCCTCGACCTGACCCATCAGGTCGCCGACAGGATCGGGCGGGATCCAGCCTTCGGGCAGGGGCGGGCCGTTGGGGATGGCCTGGACCGCCAGCTTGGGCAGGGCCGCCTCCATGAAGCCGCGCCAGATGGCGGCGGGCGAGGAGCCGCCGGTGACGCGGGCCATCGGCTTGTTGTCGTCCTTGCCGACCCAGACGGCGGCGACGAAGCCGCCCGTGTAGCCGACGAACCAGGCGTCCTTGTAGTCCGAGGTGGTGCCGGTCTTGCCCGCGATGTCGCGCCCGCCGATGGCGGCTGAGCGGCCGCTGCCCGAGGTGATCACCCCGCGCAGCATCTGGTTCATGTAGTAGAGCGGCGGGTTGTTGATGGCCTGGCCGCCTTCGGACGGGCCGTGGGTGTAGATGACCCGGCCGGACGGGGTGCGGATGCGGCTGATGCCATAGGCGTCGACGCGGCGGCCGCCGTTGGCGAAGGCGTCGTAGGCCTGGGCCATCTCCAGCGGGCTGACCTCGACGGCCCCCAGCGCCATGGACGGCTGCAGGCCGATCTCGCTCGAGATTCCCAGACGGCGCGCGGCGCGGGCCACGCTGTCGCGCCCGACCTGATCGGCCACATAGGCGGCGACGGTGTTGGTCGATTGGGCCACGGCCTGGGCCAGGGTCATCTGGCCCGAGAAGCGGCCCGAGTAGTTGCGCGGCGACCAGCCGCCGATGGTCACGGGCTGGTCCACCACCGGGGTCTCGGGCGTGTAGCCGGCCTCGACCGCCGCCAGATAGACGAAGGGTTTCCAGGCCGAGCCGGACTGGCGACGCGCATCGACGGCGCGGTTGAACTGGCTGTCGCCGTAAGAGGCGCCGCCGATCATGGCGCGCACCCGGCCGTCGCCGTCCAGGGCGACCAGGGCGGCCTGTTCGACGCCCTTGCCCTTGTCGCGATCCAGGATGCGGCGCACGGCGCGCTCGGCGTCGGTCTGCAAGGTCAGGTCCAGAGTGGTCTCGACGACCAGATCCTCGGTCGGCTCGCCGACCAGGCCGCGGATCTGCTTGTCCAGCCAGTCGATGAAGTATTGGGCGTGTTGGCTGGCCAGGGTCTTGGACACCCGCACCGGCTCGGCCACGGCGGCCTCGCGCTGGGCCGGGGTGATAGCGCCGACCTCGACCATTTCGTTCAGCACGACGTTGGCGCGCGCAGCGGCGCGCTCGCTCTCGGACACCGGCGAATAGCGCGAGGGCGCCTTCAGCAGGCCCGCCAGCAGGGCGGCCTCGCCGACCGTCAGCTTGTCGGCGCTCTTGTCGAAATAGCGTTGCGAGGCGGATTCGATGCCATAGGCGCCGGCGCCGAAATAGACGCGATTCAGATAGAGGGCGAGGATCTCCTTCTTGGAGAACTTCATCTCCAGCCACACGGCCAGCATCAGCTCCTGAACCTTGCGCTTCATGTTCTGATCGGGCGTCAGGAACAGGTTCTTGGCCAGCTGTTGGGTGATGGTCGAGCCGCCCTGGACCACGCGCCCGGCCTTCAGGTTCGAGGCCATGGCGCGGCTCATGCCGATCGGGTCGAAGCCGGGGTGGTGGTAGAAGCGACGGTCCTCGATGGCCACGAAGGCCGCGGGGACGTAGTCGGGCAGGGCGTCCAGATCGACCGGCGGCGCCATCTGGGTGCCGCGCACCGCGATCAGGGCGCCGGAGCGGTCCAGATAGGTGATCGAGGGCTGGCGGTCGACCTCATACAGGCTGGAGGTGTCCGGCAGGTCGCGCGCGAAGACGGCGAAGAAGACGACGGCGAAGATCAGGCCCCAGACGGCCAGCACCGCGCCCCAGTAGAAGAGGCGGCCCATGAAGGTCCGGCGCGGTTTTCCTCCGCCCTGATCGTTCCCGTCGGGTCCGCGGTCTTTGCGCGCCATGAACATCCCTCTATGCCAGCGGCGCGAACCCTAGCCGTTCACGTCGCCGACGAAAACGCCCCCGTTTCCGATCACGCCAGCGTGAGCGCCTATTTCGCCGAAAGAATGGCTTATCTCGCCAGGAAGGCGTCCAGTTCGTCGTAGAAGGCCGTCGGCTGGTCGAACATGATGAAGTGGGCGCTGTCGTCGATGCGCTTCAGCTTGGCGCCGGGCAGGGTCGCGAACGACATCTGATAGATGGCGTCGGTGATCGCATCGGTCATGCGGGCGTCATTGAACTTGACGTAGAGCACCTCGGTCGGGGCGGTGATCTTCGCCAGTTCGGGGCGCAGATCGGTCGTGACCAGTTCGCGGAAGGCGGCGGCCGAGACCTTCTGGTCGCTGTCGCGCATGTCCTGAAGCGCCTCTTCGCGGCGGCTCTCGGTGTTGATCATGCCGTTGATGGCGGTGGTGGCCTGGGCGACGTAGGCCTCGCGCGGGCTGGTCGACTGGGCGGCCCAGATCTGATCGGCGACGGGGGTCACGCTTTGCGCCGTCGCGCCCGGCGCGCCGAACATGGCGCCCATGAAGGGGATCATGTCCACGACCATCAGCTTGCCGACCAGCTCGGGGTGACGCGCGGCCAGCATCATGCCCATGGTTCCGCCCATGGAGTGGCCGACGACGGCGGGCTTGTTCAGATGCTGTTCGCGGATGTAGCGGGCGATTTCCTCGGCCACGGGGGCGCCGACCGGCTGGGGCGCATCGCCTTGCGCATTGACCTGCGGCGCGGCGCCCGCGAAGCCGGCGACGTGGATGCGGTGGATGCGATAGCGCCCGGCCAGGTGATCGACCGCGCCCTGCCAGATGTCGGGCGAGGACGACAGGCCGGGGATCAGGATCAGATCGGGTGCGCCTTCCGGCCCGTCGACGCGGACGCTGAGGCGGTCGGAGGCGAAGGCGGCGTGCGCCGCGCCGTGGGCCGCGTGGTTGACGTGACCGTTCTGGGCGAGCGCAGCCGGAGCGGCGGCCAGCAGCAGGGCGGCGGCGATGAAGGCGACGGAGGCGGTGCGGATCAAGGCGTCTCTCCCAAAGAGAATTTGAGCCAGATTAATTCATCGGCTGAGGAAGGGAATGGCCTTTGGACGGCCGCCTGTCCCTGCTGCTACAAGGCGGCCATGACCGCTGACGCCGCGCCCGCACCTTCCGCCACGCCTGAAGCCAAGGCCCCGCCGACCGCCTTCGGCAAGGGCTTCATCACCGACGCCTGGTATTTCGTCGCCCTGGCGCGCGACGTGCCGGTCGCCAGCCTGAAACGCTATGAGATCATGGGCGAGCCGGTCCTGATCGGCCGCACGCGCGCCGGCGAGGTCTATGGGATGCGCGACATCTGCCCCCACCGCGCGGCGCCGCTGTCGGCCGGGCGGCTGGTCGAGAAGCCGGGCGAGGGCGAGACGATCGAATGCCCCTATCATGGCTGGCGCTTCCGGCCCGACGGCGTCTGTGCGGCCATTCCGTCCCTGGTCGAGGATCAGGCGTTCGAGGCGAACCGCATCAAGGTCCGCGCCTATCCGGTGCGCGAGAGCCAGGGCATGGTCTTCGTCTGGATGGCGGCCGACGCCCGCAACCCGTCCGAGCCGGATCAGGAGCCGCCGCAGTTTCCGGGCGCCGTCGGCCAGCCGCGCCTGGTCGAGTGGATGGATTTCGACAGCCATATCGACCACGCCGTCGTCGGCCTGATGGACCCCGCCCACGGGCCTTACGTCCATCAGCAGTGGTGGTGGCGTTCCGAACATTCGATGCACGAGAAGGCCAAGACCTTCGCCCCGGTCGACTTCGGCTGGGCCATGGTGCGTCACGCGCCGTCGTCGAACAGCCGCCTCTACAAGGTGCTGGGCGGGGCGCCCGCGACCGAGATCACCTTCCGCCTGCCGGGCTATCGCTGGGAGCATATCCAGGTCGGCGCCAAGCAGGTGCTGGCCCTGACCTGCCTGACGCCGGTGAGCGAAACCAAGACCCGCATCACCCAGATTTTCTGGTCCGACCACTGGGTGTTCGGCATCGCCAAACCCTTCCTGCGGATGGGGGTGGTGGCCTTCCTGAAACAGGACGGCGGCATGGTGAACCTGCAGAACGAGGGGCTGAAATACGACCCGGCCCTGATCTGGATCGACGACGCCGACAAACAGGCCAAATGGTACCAGCAGCTGAAGCGCGAATGGCTGAAGAGCCGCGCCGAGGGCCGCGCCTTCGTCAATCCGATCCAGGAGACGGTGCTGCGCTGGAAGAGCTGACGGCTGAAGTCCGGCGGCGGGGCTCTGGCCGTTCGCACGGAACGGCGCAATCATGCGGCCATGAAGCGGATCGCGCGCATCCTCCGTCTGCATTTCGCCCTGTGGCTGGGGCTCGCCGTCCTGGCGGTCGCGGTGATTTTAACGCCTGCCGCGTGGGACTGGCCGATGCGGATCGCCGCCGCCTGGGACGCCAGCGTCTGCATCTTCCTGACGCTCACCTTCATCCGCCTGTATCGCCATCGCACGGCCTCGGCCATTCGCAAGCGGGCGGCAGACCTGGACCAGGCGGGCGGCGCCGTCCTGCCGCTCAGTTTGCTGGCGGCGGCGGCCAGCGTTTTCGTGATCGTTATGGAGGCGGCGGACGGCGGCAAGCCGAGCCTGGGCGAGGCGCTGTTCTCCGTCGGCACCATCGCCGCCTCCTGGCTGTTCACCCACGTCCTGTTCGCCCTGCACTACGCCCATGAATTCTATGCGCCCGTCCAGGGCGGCGGCGACCGGCGCGGGCTGATCTTTCCCGGCGAAGAAGAGGCGGACTACGGCGACTTCCTGCATTTCTCCCTGATCATCGGCGTGGCCAACCAGACGGCCGACATCCAGATCAGCAGCCGTAAACTGCGCCGGATCGCCACCGTGCACAGCCTGATCGCCTTCGTCTTCAACACGGTGATCCTGGCCCTGGCGGTGAATATGGCCGTGAGCCTGCTTTAGGCTTCGCATGCTCATTCGAGCCGGCGCCTTGACTTGGCCGCTATTGAGGCCCATCTGCGCTGCATCGCACAATGCGATGACCGGCGCGTTCCAGCGCGTGTTTGGGCTTCCCTCTTGGAAGGCCTGTCTGTCGAGCGGCCGGATCATTCGATTTCATACGTCGTCCATACACGCGGGGCGGCGCCCGTTCCCCGCCCGAGCTTCGGGCAGGCGACGTGCGCCCTTTGTGAACCGGCCCTGTCCGGCTGCGCCCGTCGTCGTTCGTGAAAGATAGACGTGAGCGAAATTACCTTTGAATCCATGGGCCTGAACAAGGCTCTCCTGACCGCCCTGGCCGCGACCGGCTATGAGAAGCCGACGCCGATCCAGGCCAAGGCCATCCCCGACGTGATGAAGGGCAAGGATCTGCTGGGCATCGCCCAGACGGGCACCGGCAAGACGGCGGCCTTCGCCCTGCCGATCCTGCATCGCCTGGCCGAGAACCGCGTAGCGCCGCGCCCGCGCACCACGCGCGCCCTGATTCTGAGCCCGACGCGCGAGCTGGCCACCCAGATCGGCGACAGCTTCAAGCAATACGGCGCCCACCTGGGCTTCCGCGTGGCGGTTATCTTCGGCGGCGTGAAGTACGGCGCCCAGGAACGCGCCCTGCAGCAGGGTCTGGACGTTCTGGTGGCCGCGCCTGGCCGCCTGCTGGACCATATCCAGCAAAAGACCCTGGACCTGTCGACCTGCGAGATCTTCGTTCTGGACGAAGCCGATCAGATGCTGGACCTGGGCTTCATCAAGCCGATCCGTCAGATCGTCAGCCGCATTCCGGCCAAGCGTCAGAACCTGTTCTTCTCGGCCACCATGCCGTCCGAGATCGGCAAGCTGGCGGGCGAGCTGCTGAAGGATCCGGTCAAGGTCCAGGTCACGCCGCAGTCGACCACGGTCGAGCGCATCAAGCAGTCGGTGATCTGGATCGAGCAGGGCAAGAAGCGCGCCCTGCTGACCGAACTGTTCTCCGACCCCGCCTATACGCGCTGCCTGGTCTTCACCAAGACCAAGCACGGCGCCGACAAGGTCGCGGCCTATCTGGAAGCCGGCGGCGTCGAGGCCGGCGCCATCCACGGCAACAAGAGCCAGCCGCAACGCGAGCGCGCGCTGGAGGCCTTCAAGAACGGCAAGCTGCGCGTGCTGGTCGCCACCGACATCGCCGCGCGCGGCATCGACGTGGACAAGGTCACCCATGTGGTGAACTTCGAGCTGCCCTATGTGCCGGAAGCCTATGTCCACCGCATCGGCCGCACGGCCCGCGCGGGCAAGGACGGCACCGCCATCAGCTTCGTCGCCGGCGATGAGATGAAACTGCTGAAGGACATCGAGAAGGTCACGCGCCAGAAGATCCCCGCGATCGACCGCCGCAACGACAAGGCGCTGGCTCAGCTGGACGCCTCCATCATGTCGGCGGGCGTGGCCAAGAAGGCGACCCTGCCCGAGCGTGAAGGCAAGCCGCAGGGCGAAGGCCGGGGCGGCCGTGGTCGCGGCGGTCGCAATCCGCATCGCGAGGGCGTCAAGCTGGAGGGCGGCGGCCAGCCGCACCGTCAGCGTCGCGGCCGCAACGGCGCGCCTGCGGCCGAGCGTCCGGCGGCGGCCTATGATCCGATGGCGGGCGATCGCGCCCGTTCGGCCGCGCGCGCGACGCCTGCGGCCGAGCCCAAGCCGGTCGGCGAGCTGCAGCGCCGCCCGCGTCGTCGTCGCCCGTCGAACGGCGGCAAGGGCCACGCCGCCCAGGGTTGATGCTCTCGGCATGAGGCGAATAAAAACGGCGGCTCCTTTGCGGGAGCCGCCGTTTCCTTGTCCGCCGTCAGGCCGGGATCAGAAGGCCCAGCGCGCGCCGATCGAGGCGACCAGGGCCGAGCCTTCGGCCTCGCCGCGCAGGTGCGAGGTCACGGCCGCCGGGGTGCCGGCGTAGAAGGCGCGGTCGTCGTGGATGGTCGAGTCGCTGAAGGCGATGTAGGTCAGACCGGCGTCGAAGGTGACGCCTTCGGTCACTTCGGTCGAGCCGCCGACCGAGAACAGCCAGCGGTCGGCGTCGGGGATGCGGGCCGTGCGCAGGCTGTCGCGGGTCGGGGTCGGGTCATAGCCGACGCCGGCGCGCAGCGTGGTCTTGTCGCTGATGGCGTAGTCCAGGCCGATCGCGCCGGTGGTGACGTCCTTGTAGTTCTGATGGATGACGTCGCCGCCGCCCGGATATTCGACGGTGATGGCCTGGAACTCGGACCAGCCGATGCGGTTGACCTGGGCGTTCAGGGTCAGCTTGTCGTTGACGGCGTAACGGACCGACGCCGAGGCGAACCACGGGGTGTTGAAGCTGGCCGTGCCGCCCGTCGAGACGCTGTTCGGAGCCAGCGGGCCGGTCAGGACGATGTTCACGTCGCCGTCTAGCTCGTGCTCGATCTTGGAGCGATAGCTGAGACCGAAGTCCCACGGGCCCTTGTGGACCTGGGCGCCGACGTTCCAGCCGAAGTCCCAGCCGTCGCCTTCCAGCGAGGAGGAGCCGTCCGGCAGCAGGGGGGACACCGACGGCATGGCCGAGGTCAGCTTGGCCTTGACGAACTGGGCGTTCAGACCGGCGCCGACGTCCAGCCAGTCGTTGACCTGATAGGCCACGGTCAGGCTGGCGTCGCCTGAACGCAGCTCCGACGTCAGGGCGTCGTAGCGGGCGAAGGAGCCCTGTTCGTACTTGGTGGTGAAGTTGTAGGGCGCGGCCACGGAGACGCCGACGGCGAAGCGGTCGCCGATCGGCGTGGCGAAGGCGAAGTTCGGCACCAGACCGCTTTCGATCGGGTCGACCTCGGTGTTGCGCGGGTTGACCACCGGCACGTCCACGCCGCCCGGATAGGTGACGTAGGAGCCGGCGTTCTTCACTTCGGAGTCGATGCGGATGGCGTGAAGGCCGACCGAGACTTCACGGCCGCTGCGGGCGATGGAGGCGGGGTTCCACCACATCGAGCCGACGCCGCGATCGGCGGCTTCGCCCGAGAAGGCGCGTCCAGCGCCGCGCACGGACTGTTCCTGCAGATAGAAGGAGCCGGCGAAGGCTGGGGCGGCGACGCCCGTCATCAGGGCGGTGGTCAGTGCCAGGCCGCCGAGGCGGGCCATGTTCCTGGGGGTCATTACGCTTCACCTATGTCGTGGGCCGGCCATTGGAAAAGCGGACGGCCTTGGTTCGGGGAGAGCCGCCACGCTACTCATCACAGCGTCCGTGTCATGAAAGCGTTGCGTCCAAGGCCGGTGTCGGACCGCTTCTCGGCGAAAGAGTGGCGCAAAAATCGCACAATTTCACACCTTGGTGAGGTTACGTAACGGCAATTTCGATGCCTGAAGAACGCAGGTTTGCAGCAAGATCGTGTTCCGCTGCGTCAACTTCGGCCGAATCTCGTCCTCGGATCACGAGATGGGTTCCGACCTGGCCAGGCGTCTGATCGACGTTGAATCCGAAGGGGTAGGAGCCGAAGGACAGGTGCGGCCGCGCTTCGGCCGCGGCGCGCAGGATGTCGGCCACCGCGCCTTCGCCGACGCCGGTGACGCGCAACGACCGGCTGTGCACCGGGGCGCCCGTCTTCAGGCGCGGCGCCACGTCGTCCAGCATGGCCTCCATGATCTTGGGCACGCCGGCCATGACGAAGACGTTTTCGACCTGAAAGCCCGGCGCGCCGCTGACCGGGTTGGCGATCAGCACGCCGCCGTCGGGCACGCGGGCCATGCGGCGCCGCGCGGCGTTGAACTCGCCCGGCGCATAGCGGCGCTCTAGGATGGCGAGCGCCTCGGGGTGTTCGCGCACGCGAACGCCGAAGGCGGCGCCGACCGCATCGGCGGTGATGTCGTCATGGGTCGGGCCGATGCCGCCGGTGGTGAAGACGTAGTCGTGCGCCGCGCGCAGGGCGTTCAGGGCCCCGACGATCTGATCCTGACGGTCGCCGACGACCCGCGCCTCCATCAGATCGACGCCCAGCGGCGCCAGAAAGCGGGCCAGGGTGTTCAGATTGGCGTCGCGCGTGCGGCCCGACAGGATTTCGTCGCCGATGATCAGGACGGCGGCGGTGGGGGAGGGGGCGATCTGGGACATGGCTCGTAGATAGGATGGGCGCGGCCCTGCGTCAGCGGCGAACCCTGACGGGCTTGAGGTTTTGTGCTAGTCTGACCATCTGAAGTCCTGAAAGCAGCCTCTTCGCCCGTTCCGCGCCCTTGCGGAGCGCGCCTCCCCGAAAGCCGAGCATGTACGAGACCCCCGACCTGGAAACCGACGTCTTTGTCCGCAGCCACGAAATCCGCATCTATGATGCGGAAGGGTTCGAGGGCATGCGCAAGGCCGGCCGTCTGGTCGCCGAGGCGCTGGACATGATCACCGAGCATGTGAAGCCGGGCGTCACCACGTGCGAGTTGGACGATCTGGTGCGCGAGTTCACCCTGGACAACGGCGGCGTCCCCGCCTGCCTGGGCTACAAGGGCTACACCAAGACGGTCTGCACCTCGATCAACCACGTCGTCTGCCACGGCATTCCCGGCGACAAGGTTCTGAAGGAAGGCGACATCGTCAACATCGACCATACGGTCATCGTCGACGGCTGGCACGGCGATAGCAGCCGGATGTATCCGGTCGGCGAGATCAACGCTCGCGCCAAGAAGCTGATCGACGTCACCTATGACTCGCTGGACCTGGGCCTGGCCCAGATCAAGCCGGGGAACACCTTCGGCGACATCGGCTTCGCCATTCAGAAATTCGTCGAGGCCCAGCGCATGAGCGTGGTGCGCGACTTCTGCGGCCACGGCATCGGCCGCGTGTTCCACGACAGCCCCAACGTCCTGCACTACGGCCGTCGCGGCGAGGGCGCGGTGCTGAAGCCCGGCATGTTCTTCACGGTCGAGCCGATGGTGAACCTGGGCAAGCCTGCGGTGAAGGTGCTGTCGGACGGCTGGACCGCCGTGACGCGCGACAAGTCGCTGTCGGCGCAGTGCGAACATTCGATCGGCGTGACCGAGGACGGGCTGGAAATCTTCACCGCCTCGCCCAAGGGTCTTTTCCGCCCGAAATTCTGAGCTAGTCTCCCTCCCGGGGGAGGCTGATGCTCGATCAACCGCCGGAACGACCGAAGGCCAAGCCGCACCACGCCGGTCATCGCGAGCGGTTGCGCGAACGCGCCCGCGCGGCGGGCCTCCATCATCTGCCGGACTATGAACTGCTGGAGCTGTTCCTGTTCCGCAGCCAGCCGCAGGGCGACGTCAAGCCGGTGGCCAAGGCCTTGCTGGAGCGGTTCGGGTCGCTGGCGGCGGTGCTGGCGGCCTCGGTCGAGGATCTGATGACGGTCAGGGCCGAGGATTCGCGCGGCCGGGCCAAGGGGGTGGGCGCCGAGACGGCGCTGGACATCGCCGCCCTGCACGAAGTCTCGCGCCGCGTGGCCAAGGAAGAGGCGAACCGGCGGACCGTCATCTCGTCGTGGACGGCGCTGCTGGCCTATGTGCGCCTGTCCTTGCAGCACGAGCCGCGCGAGCAGTTCCGCGTGCTGTATCTCGACAAGAAGAACCAGCTGATCCTGGACGAGATCCAGAACCGGGGCACGGTCGACCACGCCCCCGTCTATCCGCGCGAAGTGGTGCGCCGGGCGCTGGAGCTGTCGGCCAGCGCCATGATCATCGTTCACAACCACCCCTCGGGCGATCCGACGCCCAGCCGGGCCGACATCGACATGACCAAACAGGTGATCGAGGCGGCGCGCGCCCTGTCGGTCCAGGTTCACGACCACCTCATTGTCGGCCGCGAAGGCGTGGCCAGCTTCAAGCAACTGGGATTGATGTGACTGTTCTTTCGACCGCGCGCCTGACGCTGGCGCCCGTCGCCGTCGGCGACATGGACGACCTGACCGCCCTGTGGGCCGACGCCGAGTTCACCCGCCACATCATGGGGCGCGGACTGTCGGAGGAGGAGGTCTGGTTCCGCCTGCTGCGCGACATCGGCCATTGGCAGGCCAAGGGCTACGGCAACTGGTCGATCCGCGAGACGACGACGGGCGCCTATGTCGGCAGCGTCGGGGTGCTGGACTATCGCCGCGAGATCGAGCCGCCGTTCGACGCGCCGGAGCTGGGTTGGGGCGTAGCGCCCGCCTTCCAGG
This sequence comes from Brevundimonas sp. UBA7507, assembly GCF_002478355.1. NCBI lineage: Bacteria > Pseudomonadati > Pseudomonadota > Alphaproteobacteria > Caulobacterales > Caulobacteraceae > Brevundimonas > Brevundimonas sp. UBA7507. The sequence continues at coordinate 208,324 of NZ_DLNP01000018.1, forward strand.
GCGCGGGCCTGGCGCGCGAGGCGCTGGAGGCGGCCCTGGCCTGGACCGACGCCTATCGGCTGGAGCCGCGTACGGTCTGCATGATCTCGCCCGAGAACGCCCCTTCGGTGCGTCTGGCCGAACGGGTGGGCTATCGCCCCTACGCCCGCGCCGACTACAAGGGATCGACCGTCGACCTGTATGAGCGTCCCCGCGCCGGATGACCGGCTGACAGAAGGGACGCGGGACGATAAGCTTTACAATTCAGGCCCTGAGACGGCCTTTTGCCTTCTAGGAGTTCTGTGATGCCCATGTCCGTCGACGACCTTCGCGCCCATCTGGTCGAGGCCTTCCCTGACGCGGACATCGCCATTGAGGATCTGGCGGGCGACGGCGACCACTATCGCGCCCGCATCGTGTCCGAGGTCTTTCGCGGCATGAACCGCGTGCGGCAGCATCAGACCGTCTACGCTGCGCTCAAGGGCAAGATGGGCGGCGAACTGCACGCCCTGGCGCTGGAGACGTCGGCGCCGGTCGAGGCGAGCTGATCCCGTGCGCTATCGCCCCTTCGGCGCCACAGGGGCCGCGGTCTCCAGCCTGACGCTCAGCCTGGGGGCCGAGGCGACGGCGCGCGGGCCGAACCATGTCCGCGACCTGGTGTTCGCGGGGCTGGAGGCGGGGGTGAACGCCTATCACCTGGAGCGGCTGGACCCGACGTTGCTGCAGTCCGTCGGCGAGGCCCTGGGCCATGTCGAGCGGCGGTTGGTGTGGGTCAGCGCCAGCCTGGGGGCCGACAGGGATTTCTCGGCGATGGCCTTGGGGCGTTCGATCGAACAGGGGCTGCACGCCTCGGGTCTGGGCTGGTTCGACATGGCGGTGCTGGAGCGTCCGGCCGAGAATGAGCTGCCGCAGACCTCCCTGACCGCCCTGAAGGCGATGCGGAAGGCCGAATATGTGCGGATGCTGGGGGTGTCCGGCGACGAGCCGGTGACGGATCTCTATGTCTCGACCGGGGCCTTCGACGTCCTGTTCACGCCTTTCCACGTCAATGTGCCCTGGCAGGTGCGCTCGCGCATGAGGGCCGCGCGCGATCGAGAGATGAGCTTGTTCGCCGACGACTACTTCCCCGACAGTCTGGCGACCGAGCGCCGCGCGGCTGATGCGGGCGGGCCGAAGAAGCGGGGCCTATTCGGCGCCTGGGGCGCGGGGCGCGGCGAGGCCGATCTGGAGCGGCCGGGCTCCTTCGCCTTCCTGCACCGGACGCCGGGCTGGACCGGCGAGGCCATCTGCCTGGCCTACGCCCTGGCTGACCCGTCGGTGGCCAGCGTGCTGGTCCGGCCCAGGGATCGGGCGCACTTGGAGGAACTGGCGAGCGTGCCCGAGCGCGACCTGCCCGCCGGCCTGTCGGCCCAGATCGAGATGGCGCGGGTGGACGCTTCGGCCTGACCGCCCTCAGGCGCCGATGGCGGAGAAGGGGCCGTTGAGGAAGCTGGGCTTGCCATAGGCCAGGGGACGGCCGTCCTCGGCCAGGACGCGGCCGCCAGCCGCCTCCAACACGGCCTGGCCGGCGGCGGTGTCCCATTCGCTGGTCGGGCCGGTGCGCGGATAGGCGTCGAAGCGGCCCTCGGCGATCAGGCAGAACTTCAACGAGGAATCCATGCCCTGCCACTGGATGCAGCCGTTGCGGGCGGCCAGGCGTCGGGCGTCGTCCTCGCTGATGCTGTGGCTGACCAGGGCGACGGCGTCGGCTGGGCGTTCGCGCACCCGGATCGGGCGCCACGGCTCGCCGAAGGCGCGGCGCAGCGCGCCCTGGCCCGGCGCAGCCGAGCGCCAGCTGATCCCCAGGGCCGGAGCCGTCACCACGCCTGCCACGGGCGCGTCGTCGCGGATCAGGGCGATATTGACCGAATAGCTCTCGCGCCCCTGCACAAAGCCCTTGGTGCCGTCCAGCGGGTCGATCAGCCAGAACCAGGGACCGACCGACGGCGGGGCGCCGTCGGCGGCGACGGCCTCTTCGGCGACGGCCTCGACCTGGGGCCAGTGTTCGGCCAGGCGGCTCAGGATCAGGGCTTCGGCGGCGCGGTCGGCATCGGTGACGGGGCTGGCGTCGGCCTTGGTCTCCACGGCCGTGTCGGCCCGCCAGTAGGGCAGGATCAGGCGCGCGGCCTCCTCGGCGATGTCGGCGATGACCTCGGCCAGGCGGCCGGAGGCGAGGTCGGTTTCGAGGTCGGCGTAGGCGGAGACGATCATGAAGCGCTCGATAGACCATGCGGCCGGTTTAACGAACCGGCAAATCAGGCCACCTTGGCCTTAACCTTTTTGAAAACCTGCGCGCCGCGCCTTGGCATCATGACCGTTTCCGACGACCCCGCCTCCCTATCCGCCGCCGATCTGCCTGTGGACGGCGCCGAGCTGGCCGCCTTCATCGCCGCCAAGCTGTGCCACGACTTCATCAGCCCGGCAGGCGCGGTGATGTCGGGCTTGGACCTGCTGGACGATCCCACCGCTCAGGACATGCGCGACGACGCTCTGGGCCTGATCCGTCAGAGCGCGGCCAAGATGGTCGCCCTGGTGCATTTCGCGCGCGTGGCCTTCGGCGCGGCGACCAGCAGCGAACAGTTCTCCGGCGCCGAACTGCACGGCCTGGTCGCGGGCCTGACCGACGGCGGGCGCGCCACGCTGGACTGGCGCGTCGGCGAGGAAACCTTCACCAAGATTCAGGCTCGCGCCCTGATCAACCTAGCCTATCTGACCGTTTCGGCCCTGCCGATGGGCGGGGCAGCGGTGGTGACGGTCCGCCGCGAAGGGGACCAGCTGTTCCTGGTCGGCTCGGCCGAGGGCGCCCGCGCCCGGCTCAAGCCCGAGGCCGTGGTCGGCCTGAAGGGCGAGCGGCTGACCGAGGGACTGGCGGGCCAGTGGATCCAGCCCTATTGGCTGTGGCTGACGGCGCGCGAGGCGGGCGGACGGCTGGACCTGGCGACCGAAGAGGGCCGCGTGGCCTTGATGGCGCGTTTGCCGGGCGCTAATGAGCAAACCGCGTTCGTCGATCCAACGCTCCGTTAACCCGCCTGAACGACTATGGCGAGAGCGTGATTTCGATCTCGCGCGAAACGGGAAACGACCCAGTGGACCCCAGAACCTGTCTGATCGTTGATGACAGCCGCATCATCCGCAAGGTGGCGCGCCGCATCCTGGAGGATCTGTCCTTCGACGTGGCCGAGGCGGCCGACGGCGCCGAGGCGCTGGACTATTGCCAGGCCGCCATGCCGCAGGTGGTGCTGCTGGACTGGCAGATGCCGGTGATGGACGGCCTGGCCTTCCTGCGTCGTCTGCGCGATCTGCCGGAGGGGCGCGCGCCCAAGGTTCTGTTCTGCTCGGTCGAGACGCGGGCGGATCGAATCGCCGAAGCCCTGTCCGCAGGGGCCGACGAATATGTTATGAAGCCCTTCGACGGCGAGATCCTGCAAGCCAAGCTCGCCGAAGTGGGAGTGGTGCAGTCGCCGTCATGACGCCGGAGGATTTCGATCGTCTTCAGACCCTGCTGGCGTCCCGCGCCGGCTTCCGACTGACCCGAGACCGGATGCGGCTGGCCGAGCATCGGCTGGGGCCTGTGGCGCGGCGCGAAGGCTATCACAATGTCGAGGCCATGCTGACCAGCCTGTGGAGCCGCCCGGTCGCCTCCCTGGGCTGGAGCGTGATCGAGGCCCTGCTGAACGGCGAGACCTGGTTCCGGCGCGACCGTGCGGCCTTTGAGGTGATGGAGCGCGAACTGCTGCCCGCCCTGACGGCGGCGCGGCCGGGCGGTCGGGTGCGCATCTGGTGCGCCGGCGCCTCGACCGGGCAGGAGGCCTATTCCCTGGCCATCGCCGCCCTGGAGGCGGGGGCTCAGGTCGAGATCGAGGCCACAGACCTGTCGCGCCAGGCGATCGAGAAGGCCATGTCGGGCCTCTACACCTCGTTCGAGATTCAGCGCGGCCTGTCGGCGCGCGCCATGCTGCGCTGGTTCGAACAGGTCGACGACCAGTGGCGGGCGCGCCCCGAATTGCGCGCCGCCATCGCCTTTACGCGCGCCAACCTGCTGGACGAGCCGACGGATGAGGGTCGGTTCGATGTGGTCTTCTGCCGCAACGTCCTGGGCGACATGGCGCCGGAGCGTCGCGCCCGGGTGCTGGACGGGCTGGAGCGGCGGATGGTCGACGACGGCTGCCTGTTCCTGGGCCACGACGAGCGGCCGGACGGCGAGAGCGTGGCCTTCCGCCCGGTGGCCGGGCGCAAGGGCCTCTATGTGAAGAGCGCGGCCGCCGCACGCCGCGCCGCCTGAACCGTCAGGCCGCCGACAACAGGCCCTGAGCGGCGACGGCCTTGACGCCGGGGCCGGGAATCTCGGCGAAGGCCAGGTCCGTGACGCCGAAATACTCATGCTGGTTCAGGGCGCACCAGTCGGTGGTGACGATGCGGACGGTCTCGCGCTGTTCGTCGCCCTCGACCGCGCCATAGACGAAGTCCCCGGTGCGGCGTGCGAAGGGCATGACCCGGTCCTGATTGGCCAGGGCGGTCAGTTCGGCCAGGCGCGCGGCGGGCACCTCGGCTGCCATCAGCTTGCCGTCGAAGCGCACCACGGCGTCGAAGGCGTAGCGGCTGACCGGACCGGCGCTTAGGCCCGTGCCCAGGGTGGTGTGGCCGATGAAGCCCGCCTGGGCCCCGGCGAAGCGGGCGAAGGTTGCGGCGACGGCGCGGCCGGTGTCGCCCAGCGACAGGGAGGTCGAACTGGTCCCGAGGACGGCGCGCTCCTGATCGGTCAGATGCCGGTCCAGCGTCTTGCGGATCAGGACGGCCAGGGCCGGGTCGGCGAGGCCGTCCAGGGCGACGGTGCGCGACTGCGCCCGGACGCTTCCGTCGCTGAGATAGTCGGCCGCCGTATAGGCGTTGCTCCACGATCCGGTGTGGGCGTAGAGGCCGCGCCCCAGCGTCTCCTGGAACAGCAGGTGGTTGTGCCCGCCGATCATCAGGGCGCCCTCGGGCAGGGCGGACAGCATCCCACGATCGCCCGCCACCCCGGCGTGGCTCATCACCAGGGTCAGGTCCGCGCCGTCCGTCAGGGTCGGCAGCTGAGCGTTCGCCCATTCGCTCGGCTCGGGGATCGACAGCCAGTCGCGGCTGGCCTTGGGATAGGTGTTCAGCGCGTTCGTGCCGAAGCCGATGATGCGCAGCCGTCGATCGCCGAAGGCCAGTTCGGTCGCCGCCGGCGCATAGGGCTGACCGGTTCGCGCATCGATGATGTTGCTGATGACGGTGATCCCCAGGCCGCGCATGCGCGCGACCACTTCATGCAGGTCCGGCGTCAGGTCGTTGTCGTGGTTGCCCAGATTGACCACCGTCGGGGCGATGGCGGGCAGGGCGGTCAGGAAGGCCCAGTCGATCGCGCCTTCGGAGCGCACCGAGACGACGTTGCCGTGCTCGAAGATGTCGCCGTCGATCGCGATCAGATGCGGAACCGGCCGGCTGCGGACCTCGGCGCGCAGGGCGGCCAGCAGCTGGGCGCTGCGCTCATAGGCCGAATGCAGGTCCGACATGGCTAGGACGCGGCCGATCACGGCGGCAGGCCTTTCGTCGGCGAACGCAGGCGCGGCGCCGAGCAGAGGCAGGGCGGTCGCGCCCAGCATGAACAGGCGACGGGAGGGGGCGACGAGGGGCATGGGCGTCTCCTGCGCGGGTCGCGCGCTTCGTGCATCGGCGAACCGCAAAGGGGAAGGCGCAGCCGGTCTGCTTTGCATGTCCCGCTGCGGCGCACAATGTCGCACCCCGTCGATCTATGAATCGAACATCGGTTTCTTTTGGCCTGTGGCTGTGTCGTGAAAGGTTCACGGACGGGGGCGCTTCGACGCTGGAAACGGCCTCGCTTCGGGCCTAGGGGCTGCGGCCAAATTCATAACCACGATCATCAAGAAGGGGATATCTCTGATGACACGTCTCTCGGCTCTCGCCGCCTCCGCCAGCGGTCTGGCCCTGCTTCTCTCCACGCCGGCTCTGGCGCAATCCTCTGACATCCAGGCCGAACAGGCCGCCGCCGTCGGCGACATCGTCGTCACCGCCCAGCGTCGCAGCGAAAGCATCCGCGATGTGCCCTTCGCCGTCACAGCGATGAACACCGAGATGCTGAACGCCGTGAACGCCGGCGGCGGGGACATCCTGCAGCTGTCGGGCCGCGTGCCCAGCCTGCAGGTCGAGAGCTCGAACGGCCGTTATGCGCCGCGCTTCTACATCCGCGGTCTGGGCAATGTGGACTTCGACTTCACGGCCTCGCAGCCGGTGTCGATGGTGATGGACGAGCTGGTTCTGGAAAGCGTCTATCTGAAGGGCTTCCCCCTGTTCGACGTGAAGCAGCTGGAAGTGCTGCGCGGGCCGCAGGGCACCCTGTTCGGCCGCAACACCCCGGCGGGCGTCATCAAGATCGACACCACCAAGCCCGGCGACGAGTTCACCGGCTTCGGCTCGCTGACCTACGGCAACTACGGTTCGACCCGCGCGGAGGCGGCCGTGACCCTGCCGGCGTCGGACACTTTGTCGGTGCGCGTCGCCGCCCTGTGGAACCACCGCGACGACTGGATCAACAACGCCTATGACGCCCCCTTCGCCAAGAAGGACGGCAAGGATCTGGGCAATTTCGACGATGTGGCGGGCCGCATCCACGTCGCCTGGACCCCGACCGACCGCCTGTCGACCCTGCTGACCCTGCAGGCGCGCGACTATGTGGGCACGGGCACGATGAACCGGGCCAACGTCCTGACCAAGGGCTCGAACAAGCTGAACGACAACTTCGACCGCGACACGGTTTGGTATGACGGCGGCCGCAACAACTTCCAGAAGCAGAAGACCACCTCGCAGTCGCTGCAGGTCGCCTATGACTTCGGTCCCGCGACTCTGACCGGCGTGGTCGGCTCCTTCCAGGGCTGGTCGCAGGGCAATGGCGACATCGACGGCGGCGTCTCGAAGGGCGCGCCGGTCGGCGCCGGCTACAAGACCCCGTTCGCGGTCGAGTCCGGCACCCTGTCCAGCGACCTGCTGCAGAACACCTATGAGCTGCGCCTGACCTCGAACGGCGCGGGCCGTCTGGGCTGGCAGGTCGGCGCCTTCTATTGGGACGAGCGCATCAACCTGGTGTCGGGCGGCTTTGACGGCGTCGGCGGCGTCATGCCGACCAAGGTCACGGACATCGTGCAGAAGTCGGACTCCTGGTCGGTCTTCGGTCAGGCCAACTATCAGGTCACGGAGGCTCTGAAGCTGACCGGCGGCCTGCGCTACACCGACGACAGCCGCGACTATCACGGCCGCCTTCTGGTCGGCACGCCGGCCGGCGCCGAGGGCAAGGTCTCGGTCGGCGACGAGCAGGTCAGCTGGGACGTCAGCGCCCTGTACAAAGTCAACGACAGCCTGAACCTGTTCGCCCGCGTGGCCAGCGGCTATCGCGGCCCGTCGATCCAGGGCCGCAACCTGCCGGTTCTGACCACGGCGGATTCGGAAACCGTCATGTCCTATGAGGCCGGTTTCAAGGCCCGCCTGTGGGACGGCCGCGCCCGCCTGAACGCCACCGCCTATCTGTATGACGTCAAGGACATGCAGTTCACGGCCATCGGCGGCATCGACAACTCCAACCGCCTTATCAACGCCGACAAAGGCCAGGGCTACGGTCTGGAGATCGACGGCGACGTCTATCTGGGCGCGGGCTTCACCCTGGCCGGCGGCGTGGCGTGGAACCACACCGAGATCAAGGACAAGGATCTGCTGGTCGCCATCTGCGGCAACCACCTGTGCACCATCACCGATCCGATCGTGAAGGTCGGCGCCAATGACCGCGCCAACATCGACGGCAACCCCTTCCCCCAGGCGCCGGAGTATTCGGCCAACCTGACCCTGTCCTACGTCCGCCCCATCGGCGACGCTCAGGAGCTGTTCGCCTCGACCGACTGGGTGATGCAGAAGGACTTCAACCTGTTCCTCTATGAGGCGGTCGAGTTCCGTCAGGACACCAACTTCGAAGGCGGCCTGCGCGCGGGCTGGCGCGACCTGAACCAAGGTCTCGAGGCGGCCGTCTACGTCCGCAACATCACGGACGAAGCCAACGTCATCGGCGCCATCGACTTCAACAACCTGACGGCCTTCGTCAACGAGCCGCGCATGTACGGCGTGGAGCTGTCGAAGCGCTTCTAAGCCTTTACGGCGGATCGCATCGGAGGGCGGCGGCGGGGAGACCTGTCGCCGCCCTCTTGCCATTGCGGCCCAGCTTGGTCCTATTGCCGGAAGGATCAGGGAGGATTTCACATGCGGCTGGCCTTGCTGTTCGGATCGCTGACGCTCGCCTTCTTGCTGGCGGTATGGACCACCCAGGCGCCGAAGCCGCGCGCGGCCGACGCGCCCGCCGTCGCCTTCTCGGCCGCGCGGGCCATGACCGACATCGAACAGATCGCCCGCGCCCCGCACCCGGTTGGTTCGCCCGAGCACGCGCGGGTCCGCGCCTATCTGAGCGCCCGGCTGACGCAGCTGGGGCTGGAAGTCAGCGAGCAGGCGGGGCCGTTGTCGCCCGCCTCGGTCAAGCGGCTGGCGCGCGCGGGGGGCGATCCGGCGGCGGCGAACAATCAGGCGATCAATCTGATCGGCGTCCTGCCCGGCAAGGACCGCAGCCAGCCCGCCGTCATGCTGATGGCCCACTATGACACCGTGGTCGGCTCGCCCGGCGCGGCCGACGATTCCGCCGGGGTCGCCGCCATTCTGGAAGCCGTGCGGGCGATCAAGGCGCGCGGTCCGGTCGAGCGTGATCTGGTCGTCCTGCTGACCGACGCCGAGGAGTTGGGTCTGGACGGGGCGCGGGTCTTCTTCGGCGGCCATCCCCTGCGCGATCGCATCGGGGCGGTGGTGAACCTTGAGGCGCGCGGCGGCGGCGGCCGCGCCGCCATGTTCGAGACGGGGCGCGAGGCCGGGCCGACCGTGCAGTTGTTCCGTCGTGCGGCGGCCAGGGCCGACGGCGGGACGACCGCCACCTCCATCGCCGCCTTCATGTACGAGCGTATGCCCAACGGCACCGACTTCACCGTGCCCAAGGACCGGGGGATCGGCGGACTGAACCTGGCCTTCATCGGCCGCCCGGATCAGTACCATTCGGCTGACGCCACGCCCGCCAACCTGGATCGCGGCGCGGTCCAGCATCTGGGCTCCCAGGCGCTGGAGGCGACGGATGCGTTGGCGCGCGCGTCCAGCCTGCCGGCCAAGGGCGAGAACCTGGTCTACTCAGACGTCTTCGGCCGCTGGATGATCGCCCATGCGCAAGGAACCGGCTGGGTTCTGCTGGCGCTGGCGGCGGCGTTGGGCGGTTTCGCCGCCTGGCGGGCGCGGCGCCGGGCGGGGCTGACGGCGGGGCAGGTCGGCCTGGGCGTGCTGGACGGGCTGTGGTTCCTGACCGGGGGCGTGATCCTGGTGCAGGCGACGCGCCTGCTGGCCGGGCCGCTATCGAGCCGCGCCGATTCTCCGGACGTCTACTACACCCTGCTGCGCCGCCTGCCGTGGATGGAGGCGGGGGCGATGCTGGCGATCATCGCCCTGGCCTTGGTCCTGCTGACCAGCGCCCGCCGGGCGCGGCCGCGCGTGATCGGCGGGGCGTTCGCCGTCTTGACCGCCGTTGTCCTGCTGGTCGGCGGGTTCAGTCTGGTGATGCTGGGGCTGGGCGTGGCCGCTATCATCCTGTCGCTATGGCCAGGGCGCGCCGAGCGTTCGGCCTGGGGCGGCTGGCTGGGTCTGATCGCCCTGATCTTCGTCTTCGGCTGCGCCTTGCAGAGCGCAGCGCCCGAAGCGGCCCTGCTGTTCGTCTGGCCGGTGCTGTTGGCCGCCACGGCGGCGGCCCTGGCGGCCTTGATCGACCCAGACCTGACGCGGCCGCTCGGCCTTCTGCCCGTCGCTGTGGCGACGGTGCTGGGCGGCGCCTGGCTGTTGGCGATCGGCCATTTCGTCTTCCTGGGCGTCGGGATGGACATGCCGGGCGCCCTGGCCTTGATCGCCTTGCTGGTCCTGCTGTTCGCCCGGCCCCTGGCGCCGGGCGCGAAGGCGACGCGCCTGGTGCTGTTGGCGGCGGCGGCCTGTCTGATCGCGGGCGTCGGGCTGAACATCTCGGCCCAGCTGCTGGCGCCGTCGCCCGCCGTGGCGGAGGCCCTGCCCTAGAGCGTGGGTGCTGGCGTCCGGCCGCGTGAGCGTTTATCGCAGCCGATCATGAGCGATCCCGTCCTGGTCACCGGCTCCGCCGGCTTCATCGGTTTCCACACCGCCCGGCGTCTGCTGGAGCGGGGCGAACGCGTCATCGGCCTGGACAACCTCAACGCCTATTACGATCCGGCGCTGAAGCAGGCGCGCCTGGCCCAGCTTCAGGCCTATCCGAACTATCGTCACTACACGCTGGACCTGGCCGACCGCGACGGCGTCGCCGCCCTGTTCGCCGAGCACGGGCCGAGCCGGGTGGTTCACCTCGCCGCCCAGGCGGGAGTCCGCTACAGCCTGGAAGCGCCCGAGACCTATGTTGATTCCAACGTCGTCGGCTTCCTCAGCATCCTGGAAGGCTGCCGCGCGGTCGGGGCGGCCAACCTGGTCTTCGCCTCGACCAGTTCGGTGTTCGGCGCCAACCGCGCCCTGCCGTTCTCGGTGCGCCAGCCCGCCGACCATCCGCTGACCGTCTATGCCGCGACCAAGCTGGCCAATGAGGCCATGGCCCATTCCTACGCCCATCTGTTCGGCTTTCCGGCGACGGGGCTGCGCTTCTTCACGGTCTACGGGCCGTGGGGCCGCCCGGACATGGCCCTGTTCAAATTCACCCGCGCCATCCTGAAGGACGAGCCGATCGACGTGTATGGCGAGGGACGGATGAGCCGCGACTTCACCTATGTCGACGACATCGTCACCGGCGTGATCGCCGCCCTGGACCGGCCCGCCGCCATCGATCCGACGTGGGACGCGACCGCCCCCAATCCGGCGACCAGCGGCGTCGCGCCCTGGCGCATCCTGAACCTGGGCGCAGGCCGCCCGGTGCCGCTGATGCGCTATATCGAGGTGCTGGAGACCAAGCTGGGCCGCAAGGCCAAGCTGAACCTCATGCCCATGCAGGATGGCGACGTGGCCGACACCGAGGCCGACGTGACCGACACCCTGGCCGCCCTCGACTACGCCCCTTCGACGCCGGTGGAGGAGGGCGTCGCCCGCTTCGTCGACTGGTATTGCAACTTCTACCGCGAAAATTGAGGCGCAGAGGCGGTCGCCCTGGAGGGCTGGCTCACGCAATGATTTCGCAGAGATGCCCTGGTGGAGCCGAGGTCCGTCTAACCCTGCTCTATAGTCGTCAATAGCGGTCGTAGGCCGCGTTGAAACTATTGACCTTTTCGGTCTGCGTCTCCGTATTGCTCCATAGTGATCTACTGCAATCGAAAGGCTCGGTTAGGGTAAGAGTTAGGGTAAAGCCCCGCTCAACCCGCCGTGCTGTTCCTGTTAGGTTCCCTATGGCTCGGCCCCTGAACATCCTAAGCGCGCGGTTCGTCGCCACCACGAAGAAGGCGGGTCTGCATGCCGACGGCGGTGGTCTGTATCTAGAGGTCGACCCGTCGGGCGCCAAGCGATGGACGTTCATCTGGCGCGTCGGAAAGGTAAGGCGTCAGATGGGCCTCGGAGGCACCCTCGTCACGACCCTGGCCGAAGCCCGCGACGCTGCCGATGCGGCCCGCCGCTCCATCGCCAAAGGCGGCGACCCGATAGAGGCGCGACGCTCCGAACGAGGCGCAGGGCGCACCTTCGGGGAAGTCGCAGATGAGTTGCTCAAATCGCTCAAGCCGGAGTGGCGGAACGCGAAGCACGCCTATCAATGGCGACATAGCCTCGAGACAATAGCAGCTCCGCTTCGCGGCTTGTCTGTCGAGGCCGTGACGACCGAGGACGTGCTCGGCGTCCTGACGCCGATCTGGGCTACAAAGAATGAGACGGCCGCCCGGACGCGCGGCCGGATCGAGCGCGTGCTGGACGCCGCCAAGGCGAAGGGACTCCGATCAGGTGAGAATCCCGCTCGATGGAAGGGACACCTCGCGGTCCTGTTGCCTAAGCGCCAGAAGCTGGCGAAGGGCCATCACCCGGCGATGCCATTTGCCCAGATCGGCGAGTTCATGGTGCTGCTGAGGGCGCGGCCGGCGCTGGCAGCCCGTGCGCTGGAGTTCACGATTCTGACGGCTGCGCGAACCAATGAGGTGCTCGGCGCCAGGCGCTGCGAGTTTGATTTGGCCAAGAGGCTGTGGACCGTGCCCGGTGAGCGGATGAAGCACGGGCTGGATCATCGCGTCCCGCTGTCGAAGCCCGCCATTGCGCTGTTGAAGGCTCTGATTGAAGACCTGCACGATCCGCGGGCGTTGGTGTTCGGGGACGTGGAGGGCGACCAGCTGTCGAACGCAGCCATGTCGCGTCTTCTGCGGAGCCGCATGGGCTTCAGCGAATGCAGCGTTCACGGCTTCCGCTCGACCTTTCGTGATTGGGCTGCAGAGACGACTGAACACGCCGACTCTGTGGTCGAGGCGGCGCTATCGCACCTGGTCGGCAGTGAAGTGGAGCGGGCCTATAAGCGCGGCGACGTGCTCGAGAAGCGCCGGCGGTTGATGGAGGACTGGGCATGTTTCTGCGCCAATCCCATCTCGGGTGCGTTGGTTGAGATGCGTCGCGCATAACCCCGGCTGGGGAAGACTCGACACAACGTATCTGCAAAGCCTAGTTATTTGAAATGGGCAAGGAATACATCGTCTACATCGACGAGGCTGGGGACGAGGGTTTCGGCAAGCTGAAGCGCGACGGGCAGGTCGGTGGGCAATCTCATTGGCTGGCGATTGGGGGGTGCATTGTCTCTGCAGAGAACGATCAGCGGCTGCCAGCACTGAAGCGACAGATCCTGTCCCGGTTTCCGCAGCGATCTAAGCGCGATTTGCATTTTCGAGACTTGAACCACGACCAAAAAGTGGTTGCTTGCCAAGAGATTGGGGCCTTTCCGCTGGGTGCGGCCGTCATGCTTTCGAATAAGACAACGATACCCGGCACTAAATTCGCTCCAATCTTCAAGCAGAAGGGCTATCTATACAATTATCTAGTCCGTTGGTTGCTCGAACGAGTCACCTACGCGTGCCAACATGCGGCAAAAGGAGACGAGTGCAGAGTGCGTCTAGTGTTCTCTCGGCGAGGAGGGACCGACTACCACAGCATGGGGGAATATCTGCGCCTCATGCGGGACGGCAGAGAACTAATGCGCCCCGTGCGCTCCATTGTCTGGGATGTGCTTAACGTTGACGACGTGATCGTCGAAGACCATTCAAAATGGGCTGGGCTTCAGATAGCGGACTGCATCACTAGTGCATTCTGGACGGCGGTAGAGCCGAACATCTACGGCAACCACGAGCCGACCTACGCTGAACAGCTAAGGAAATGCATCCTGCAGAAGGATGGCAACGCGCTCAATCGCGGCTTGGCCCCGGTTCCCTCGCTTGCCGCGTCGCGGCCAACAGCGGCCCAACTCAGGGTGCTTACGTCGTTCGCCAAGGGGTGTGGGTAGGCCCCCGGTCCCTGATTCACACTGCGAGAGTGCTGCCACCCGAAGGCAACTCGGGATTAGTCCGGCGCATGCCTACCCATAACTAAGGTAACACCATAACGCCGAATCCGCCACAAAGATTTTTCTCTCTGTCAAGGCGCTTCTGACCGATACTGGCGCACCGCGCCTGTGGTTATCGGGGATTAAGCGGCTCTTGCCGGTGGTGCGGCACCTAAAACGCGCTCCAGCTCCTCGCGCGGCACCAGCGTACGACCCCGCAGCTTTCGGGCGACGATCTCGCCATCCTTCAGCATTGCCCAGACGGTGGCCACGCTCAGGCCGAGCGCAATGGCCGCCTCATCGGCGGTGTAGGCCAGCTTGGCACCGGGCGGGAGGTCGATGATCTTCCGATGACGTATGGCCTTCTTCGGCTCAACGGTGGGGGAGGGTTCTGCTATGGGCAAGATCATTGGATCACCGGCCTTCCGGTCTTGGGGTCGCGCGTCCAGCCTTCAAAAAGAGGCGCTGGGGCGCTGTTTTCATACTTGCGGAGGTACTCTTTCCGCGCTTTCAGCCAGGCCTTGTAAGGCCATGACGCGCCGCGCCAGTCGGTTGGAAAAGCGGCCCGGATAGCCGCCTTTCGCTGATCGATGGTAGCGTCGGGGGGCAGCACGTCATGTATTTCGGCGATGAGCCGTCGAGCTTCTTTCGACCACTCCATCACGCTCGCTCCAAGGCTGAGGTTTCCCGGTGCTCGTCCGCCATCCGCCGAACCTCGATGCGATCGAGCCCGGTCCCGGCCGCCGTCTGACCTTCGGACAACACGCCTTCGACGTGGAGGGCTATGAGCAGCTTCGTCGCTTTCCTTGCCCTATTGAGAGCCAGCGCCAGGGCGGCGGCAACGGCCAAGGAGACGTTGCCGTGGGAAGGCCAGGTTTCGGCGTCCTGATCCAACAGGGTGGCGGCGGCTCGCCGCAGATCGTCTAGGTCGCTCAAGTTCCCAGTCTCCTATAGGCGGCGAGGTCAATGACCTTCGCTTCGGCCTCGATGCTGGGCGCGCTCAAATCTTCCGGCGCGAAGTCCAGAGCGAACCCCGCATCCTGGTCCACAAACCGTAGAATCGCGTTGAAGGGGATCACGGCCTTGGACCATCTGCCGTCGACCACGACACCCAATGTGATCGCTCGGCGGTTGATCGAAAGTGGCGAGCTTCGTTCCTGCAGGACGAGGTCGACGTGATCGGGATGCTGGGCGATCATGGCGACCGGCAGGCGCACGCCGGGCGCCTGAGTGCGAACCGTCAGAACGATCGATGCCCTGGCGCCGCTGTCGCGCTTGTGAACGTGGGTCAGTGCGGGCCGCAGGAAGCTGCGCAGGGCTTCGTCAGCCATCCGCTGATAGCTCGCGGCGCTGACAGTAGGGGATGTAAAGGGGCGGGGCATTCAATCCTCCCAATGCTGCATGTCGATGGCAAGAACGTCAGCTGGTTGCGGGTAGCGAGGGCTGGTCATGCTGCGATCTCCTCGCGCACAGGGTTCGCCGCTGCGATGATCGCGCGGCCTAGGATTTCGGGGATTTGCGGGACGACCGCGTTGCCGAGGCCATGCAGGCGGTGTGACCGAGCGGGAACCCCATGAGCCACTCGACCCACGTCGGGTTCAGCTGACCACCAGCCGCCGTTGCTTCGGGATCCGATAGCTTGGCGGCGTGGGTAAGCATGAACTGCATCTTGCCGTTCACCGTCCCCGCTGCATCCTCGCTTGCCGATGGCGTCGGCCACATCGACACCCAACGGTTCAGCGTCACCGACTTGTTCGTCTCGAAGTTCAGCGCTTCCTGTGACGTACATTCGCGGACGATATGGTCGGATGCCGTCGGAGTCGGGACCGAGTGGGAAGGCTTCGCCACCATGCCCAGCGCAAACGCCTTGGTCGGCAGCGGCGCGAGAAAGTCCCGCGGCGATCTCCCGCCTGAGCGCATCGCCGTAGCCTTCGTGTTGCTGGCCTCGGGCGTAGGCAACAACCCAGAGCCGGTCGCGGCGGTGAGGGGCGCCAACGGCGGAAGCTGGTATGCAGTCCCACCACGCATCATACCCGAGCGCGGCCAGGTCTCCGAGAACGTCTCCAAGCCCTCGACCAAGGAGCGCTGCGACGTTTTCCACGATGACGAAGGCGGGTCGTAGCTCGCGAACCAGTCGTGCATATTCTCTCCAGAGGCCGGAGCGCTCGCCGGCGAGACCGGCGCCTTTCCCGGCGAAGCTGATGTCCTGGCAGGGGAAGCCGCCGCAGATCACGTCGACAGGGCCGACCTGTTCGCCGGTCAGCGTGGTTACATCGTCGAAGCACGGCACATCGGGCCAGTGATGGGCCAGCAGGTGGCGGCAGACGGGGCTGATCTCGCAGAAGGCCACGGTCTCCATGCCCGCGCGCTCAAGGCCGAGGCTGAAGCCGCCGATCCCGCTGAACAGGTCGAGGACTTTCATTCCCCACCCCCATCCTGCTCACCACGGGCGCGGGCGGGTTGGTTCCATGCCGCGATGGCTTCGGCTCGGATGTCCTGAACCAGCGGACCGCGAGCGCGGCACTTGTTGCAGACGACCTGGTAGTTATCGCCCTCGCGGCGGTAGTTGCCCCGGCGCAGTTCGTTGCACTTGGCGTTCCCGCCGCACCACGGGCACGGTGCGACCGGCGTATGCTTCACCCCGCTCATGCCGCTGCTCCGAACATATCGAGTTGATCGGGTTGCTGTGCGATGGGCTGACGCAGCGCGCGGGCTTCAGCGTAGTCAGCAAGGGCGATCTCCACCTTGGGGGCCGCGCCGCGCCACTTGTCAGCCCACACCGAGCAGTCAATCCCACAGTTAGGCTTCAGATCGATCTTGGTCCGGTCGCGGAAGCGCTTGGCCTTTTCGCTGCGGCTGTCGGGCTCGAAGAACGGGCGACCGCTGAAGGCCCACGGCACAGATCCGATCGGCAGGATGAACGTAGCGTTGTCGGCGTAACGCTCGGCCTGCTCCACGATGGCCAGGTCAAAATCGCCATGGCCGCCGATCTTCCCAAAGGGCGGATTGCTGATCACCCAATCGAACCGGCCGATGTCCAGATCAGACAGGGCGTCGGCCACGATCCAGGTCGCCTCGGGTAGCAGCTTCCGCCCCACGGCCGCGTAGTCAGGGTTGATCTCGACGCAGGTGATCTGTGGGGGCGGCTCCGAGCGAGGCCAGCATCGGCGCTGATAGACCGCATAGGACAGCACCCCGATCCCGGCGCACAGGTCGAGAATACGGTGGCCGCCAACCTCCAGTTCGAAGGTCCACGCCATATCCAACGGCGTGAAAAAGGCCCCCGCCGCGCTGTTCACGTGGTTGGCCGACTCCTGCCAGTTATCAAAGACGAACTCTCGCTCCTCTTCGGTCAGTCGATCCTTGGCGAGATAGTCGAGCGCCTGCTTGTGCGCGGCGAACTGTTTTCGGGTGAGCTTGCTCATGATGCCTCACCCCCACGGATGGAGGCTTGGCGCTCTTCGTCGGAGAGAACGCGGAACGAGACAGCCCAGACCCAAGGGTTTGCTTCAGCGGCTCCGGCCCCGTTGATGTGGTCCCATAGTTCGAAATAGACCTGACGGGCATCGTCACCGATGATCGGCAGGGAGCGGTCGACTGACCACATGCCCGGCGTCACCCACTGCAGGCCCTCGGCCTGAGCGTCAGCGTCGCTGCAATCCAGCAGCCGCTCGACGCGAACTTCGGTGATCTCCAGCACCAGACGGCAGGCCCAGCGCGGCATGTGGATCGACGGCTTCCATTTCGGAATGCTGCGGTCCCAGCCGGCTGCAAAGATCGCAGCAAGATACGGATCGTCGGGATTGACGACCTGCTGGACGCCCTCGCTGTGACGATAGGCTGTCGCAGGGACTGGCGCCCACGCTTCTCGAACCCACAGGCGGTCGCCGATCACGCCGTAGGGGCAGGCCACCCGCTGCAGCTGGACTTCGCGGCCGCGCGAGAACACGCGAACTCCGCCGCCGTCGTTGGGCTTCACCGCGTCAGGCTGGAAATGCGGGCCCTTCACGACGCGCCGCGTCTGCGTCTTCCGGCCGTCCAGCAGTGCGCGGACCATTGGGCCGCTGAAGAGGATAGGGCGCTCTTTCGGCGTCATGGTTGGGCTCCTGCGCGACGGGCGCCGCGGATGATCGCCTCGGCGGCGGTGGTGTCGCCGGATACGGCGTAGAGGGCCTGGCAGAGGTCAAAGGGGTCGATGCCGAGGGCCTGCCAGAAGGCGAGTTCGGCGCCGGTGTGCTGGCGGGCGTGGCAATCGCGGCAGAGGGGCGTCGTCCAGCGGTCCGAGGGCTTCTCGGCCTTTCCGGTGGGGCGCTTGCCGATGTTCAGGTCGCCTGCGCGCAGGTGCGCGGCGTCGCAGGGGCCGAGGCTGCCGCAGCCGACGCACGGAAGGCGCCGGATGAAGGCGAGGTGCTTGTTGTCGCGCTCGCGCGGCTGGCGCTGGCCGGGGCCTTCGGGACGGAACGTGCGGGATCGGACGTGGCCGGGGGTGAAGTGCTTGCGCTTCACGGCCCGGCGCTCGTCGCGCAGCCGCTTCATGTCGGCCTCGATCTGGAACAGGGAGCGGCTCATGCGGCGGCCCTCGGCTCGGCGATGACGGTGCGGCTGTGCTTGAGCAGGCCGACGCGCACGCGCTCGCCTTCCTTGGTCATCAGAACCGTGAAGGGGCGGGCCGGGATGTTGCGCTCGGGCCAGGCGGGCGCCTCCTGCCCGGACAGAAGCAGGCCCTTGGCGATCATGCCCAGGACGAGGTCTTCGGCGAACCGGGGAGCGCCGGGATGGGCGCCGACGGGGGCGTTGTGCAGGACGAAGGGCTGGCCGGCGAAGGCCGCCCGACCGAGCTGCTGGTCCGGTCGGACCTGACGCAGGAGGTCGGCTTCTTCGGCCG
>NZ_DLNP01000013.1:0-475 GCF_002478355.1 Brevundimonas sp. UBA7507
CGCGCCGCCGCCGGTCCCGGCCGCGCCCGCGACTGCTCAGCCGACGCCGCGTCCCGCCGCACCCCGGCCGACCGCCGCCACGCCGCCGCAACCTTCCGCGCAGGCTCCGACGCCGACCGCGCCTGACGGAGGCCGCGAGTGAGACGGACGATTACCGTGCGGATGGTCGGTCCGATGCAGTGGATCGGCTACCCGGCGCTGATCGCCGCGGCCGCCACCATTCTGTTCGCCATTCCGCTGCGCCTGTTCGGCCTGACCCTGCCCGAGCCGGTCTGGCCCATGGTTCTGGCCTTCGCCTGGCCCCTGATCCGTCCGTCCATGCTGGCGCCCGCGGTGCTGTTCGGTCTGGGCGTGTTCCTGGACTTCTTCTGGGGCGGTCAGACGGGTATGTGGGCGCTCAGCCTGTTGCTGATCTATGGCGCGATGCTGCTGGCGTCGAAATACCTGGCGGGACAGGCGACCATCGTCCTGTTCG